>JBHIDG010000053.1:0-12526 GCA_046760025.1 Woeseia sp.
TCGGCGACGACGCGGAGGCGATGACGATGGCGCCGGACCTGCCCGACACCGACGCCGTGTACGCCCATATGACGTTGAAGCCTATGATCGCAATCACCGACCCCGTAACCGCCGCCCACACGGACTGCTCGGCAATCAGGCTCTCCGCGTCGACAGGAGCGGCGTCCTTGCCGAGGTTCCGGGAATGTTTTTGCTCGAGCCTGAACATGACGCGCTCGCTCCACGACACTGTCGGCGGCCGCCGAATATAGCACGCAGGCTCGTATGCGGTAGAATCCAAAATCGGCAAAGGACGAGGCCCCTTCGCCACCTGGAGACCAAAGTACAAATGTCGAAACAGCGCGCAATCCTGTTCGAGGCTGCGGGGTTCATACTTGTCATAGCCGGTTGCGCTGCACCATCGGCCATTGTAAAGAAAACATTTGATGATCCGACTTACACCGAATCTTCGTACAGTGACATCCTGGTGATCGGTGTCGCTGGCGGCTACAGTGATCGCGCCGCCTTCGAAAGGGCGATGGTTTCTCGGATCAAGGCTGAAGGGGCTGACGCTGCTGCTTACTACACGGTCGTCGGCAGGAATCAACCAATCACCCGCGATCTGGTCAGCAACATCGTACGCTCGCGCGATTTCGACGCTGTCCTGTTATGCCGTCTCATCAGTCAGCAAGCAGACGTTTCCACCGAGGGTGGCGCGTCCCAAACGAAAGTTACTAGAAAGCCCGCAACGAGAGCCATCGATCTGTTTCGATACGATTACGAAGAGCTGGCTGACCCGGGTACTGTCAGCGTGTTGAAACCGGTCACTATCTCGTCGGAATTTTTTCATTCGGCTGACGAGAGAAGAATGTGGGCGATCGAATCCACGATCGACGACGTGGATAACATCGGTCAGATCATCGAAGCCGCGGCCGATATCATCATGGACAAGCTCAAGCAAGATAACCTGATCGGTGGCTAATCGGGCCTGCCTGACATCACCGCCGCTGCTCAAGCTATCGTAGAGGCACTGCCCCGGAGAACATCTTCAATGCCCGCCTCAGTTCGTCACCGCAATAACGACTTTGTCCAGCTCGCCATTTAATATGAATATATCTCTGTACAATTTCGGTCCTTGGTTTCAGCCCATTGGGCTCCAAGAACGTCATTCGATGTACACGAAACGCCAATATGAACGTTGACAATTTCAGGAGGGACTTTATGAAACGATGGCAGCCATTGATCACGATTCTGGCGCTGACCGGTTGCGCTGCTTCGACGGCAGACCTGGCCGAACAGTCCACTGGCGCAGCCGAAAAGGTGTGCGTCAATGCGCGCAACATCGATTCCTTCGACGCGATCGACGATAACCACCTGTACGTCAGGGCCCGCGGACCGCAGAGACATTTTCTCTTTACCCTGGAGAGAAGCTGCTTCGGGCTTCAGAGCGCGCATACCATAAGCATCAGGGATGCGCTGAATCGCGTCTGTTCCAACAGCTTCGGCGAGGTCATCTACCGCGAGATGGGCAGGGGGCTCGAGTCCTGCCGTATCCGAAATATAGAAGCTGTCGCCGGCAAGGACGACGCCAGGGGCCTCGTGGAGGATCGCAGGGAGGCGCGGCGGGAAGCGAGCGAAAGGAAGAAGGAAGGCGAACAGTAATTTTCTTACCCGATATTCGGCCAGGTGTCGCCCAGCCGGTAGCCGGCCGGCCAGGGGTCATCCGGATCGAGTGTCAATTGTCTGGTGCCTGTAATCCAGGCCCTTCCCGAGACCGACGGGAGAATGGCCGGTCTGTCCCCCACCGTCGTCTCCCCCTCGAACCTGCAGCGGATTTCCGAATCGATGATCGATCGCGCAATGAGGGTATCCCCGACCTCCGCCTCACCCCGGGAATGCATTACGGCGAACCGGGTCGATGCGCCGGTTCCCGTCGGGGAACGATCGACCTTGCCGGGGCGGATGACGACCGCGTTCTTGCCGATCCTCTGGCCATCCTGCTCGAAAATCGGCCTGGCGAACTGGCAGAACGAGATATGCTCGAGATCCGGGAGCTGCGGATGGGCGAAGCCGAGCTGTTCGTTGGCTGCCCTCGTGATCCGCATGCCCGCCTCGGCGATGTCACGGGCCTCGTCCGGCGTGATCTGGAAACCCACCGCAGTGGCATCGACGATGACGAAGCTATCACCGCCGTAACCGGTATCGACGCTGAGTGTGCCGATTCCTTCGACTTCCAGCTTCGCGTCGAGCCTGTCCGCGAACGACGGGACGTTTCGCACCCTGACCCGTTTCACCTTGCCGGCGCGGCAGCGGGCCGTCACCCTGACGATGCCTCCCGGCGCCTCGAGAACGAGATTCGTTTCCGGCTCGGTCATCGGGATGATGCCCGTCTCGAGTAACACGGTCGAAACACAGATGCAGTTGGACCCCGACATCGGCGGCGTGTCCTCCGGTTCCATGATGATGAACCCCATCTGCGCCGCAGGGTCCTTGGGCGGCACGAGCAGGTTCACGTGCCGGAATACCCCGCCGCGCGGCTCGTTCAGCACGAAGTTGCGCAATGTCTGGTCCTCATCGATCCAGCGGGACTGTTCCCAGACGGTCTTCCCCGGCGGTGGTTCGACGCCGCCGATGATGACGTCCCCCACTTCCCCTTCGGCATGGCAGCCGACGATGTCTATCGCTTGCCTGTCACGCATCCTGGCCTCCCATGACGAGCTGCGCGGCTGCAAGATCCTCCAGCGCAGTTCCGACAGATTTGAATAACGTGATTTCCTTATCCGACGACCGCCCGCTTTTCTGTCCCCTGACGAGCTCGGCCAGGTCGCCGGCGATATCCGATTCCGCGATGACGCCGTCTGCGAGCGCCCGGACTATGTCCCCCGCCTCCGATAACGCGCCGGCATAGGTGTCGACATAGACCCTGGCCCTCGCGAGCGCCGCGCCGTCCGCCTCTCGCATGTCCGGCTTGAAGGCGCCGACGAGATCGACGTGCTGTCCCTCGCTCAGCCAGGCCCCCTTGATCAGCGGCTCGGTGGCAAGCGTTGCACAGGAGACGATGTCCGCCTTTTGCACCGCCTCTCCGAGCCTGCCTGCCACCTCAACCGAGAAACGCTCTCTTGACAGTTCTCCAGCGACGCGACCTGCCGCTTCCGGCCGCCGGCCCCAGATCAGAACCCCGTCGATTTTTCTCGCGGCAGCGTGCGCGCGTATCAGATGCGGTGCGAGCCTGCCCGTCCCGACCATCAACAGTGTTTTCGAATCATGTCGCGACAGGTACGTCGAGGCGAGCGCCGAAGCCGCCGCGGTCCGCCGCAGCGTCAGCTGCGTCCCGTCCAGCACCGCAAGGGGGCGGCCGGTAACGGCGTCCATCAGGAAGTAGCTCGCATATACCGCCGAAAGACCCGCGTCGGCGTTGCCGGGAAATACCGTCGCGATCTTGACGCCCAGCAACCCTCCGCTCTGCCAGCAGGGCATCAACAGCAGGGTGCCGTCGGCGCTTTCCGGCACTTCTACGGGAAGTTGCATACGCTCCGGCACTTGCGCGCCCGCTCTGAATGCATCGTCCAGGGCGGAAATTAGCTTGTCGTAGGGAAGCGCGCCGGCGACGCTGTCGGCATCCAGGTTCAGCATGTTTTTCTTGTAGAAGGCTTGACTGAAATCTTACCCGTCAATCGCGCGCAGACATAGCCGGCTCGACGCGGGATTCGGCGCTGGTTATAGTCTCGGAAAACAACAACAGGACAATAAATGGTCTGGCTCTCAATCGGCGTACTGTTCTTCATGGCCGTGCATCTGGTCCCCAGCGCCGCCCGCGGGCTACGGACTTCGCTGGTCGCGCGTATCGGTGAGAATCCGTACAAGGGTGTCTTCTCTCTGCTGCTGCTCGCCGCGATCGCTCTGATCGTCATCGGCTGGCGCTCCGGCGTGCCTCAGGCCGTCTATCTGCCGCCGGGCTGGGCCAGGCCCGTCACTTTGGTCCTGATGTTCGTTTCCGTCTGGCTTTTCGGCGCAGCCAACGTGAAGACGCGGATCAAGCGCTACATTCGCCACCCCCAGCTCACCGGCATGGCGCTGTGGTCGTTTGCTCACCTGCTCGCGAACGGTGACTCCCGCTCGCTGATCCTGTTCGGCGGCTTAGGCCTGTGGGCATTGATCGAGATGCTATTGATCAACAGGCGGGAGGGCGGCTGGGTGAAGCCCGATTCCCCGGCGCTGTCGGTCGAGATCAGGACCGTGCTGATCAGCGCCGTGGCCTTTGCCGTGCTGCTCTACCTGCACCGCTACTTCGCCGGCGTCGCCGTCATCGCGTTCTAGCCGGGCCGGACAAGAAGACAAACAAGAACTAGTAGCTACTGCTGTTCCTGCCTGAGTGCTGCGTTGTGACGGCCGCGGCTATTCGACGGTAACCGACTTGGCGAGGTTTCTGGGCTGGTCGATGTCGGTGCCCTTCAGCACGGCGACGTGATAGGCGAGTAGCTGCAGGGGGATCGTGTAGATGACCGGCGCCTGGAAGTCCTGGATCAGGGCGGGCATTCTCATGGTGTGGATGCCGACCCTGTCCCCGAACTGCACGCGCGGATCGGCGAACACGTAAAGCTCCCCGCCCCGGGCCCGGACTTCCTGGAGATTGCTCTTGAGCTTCTCCAGCAGCTCGTCGTCCGGTGCGACGGCTACGACCGGCATGTCTTCGTCCACCAGCGCCAGCGGTCCGTGCTTCAACTCGCCGGCGGCATAAGCTTCGGCATGGATGTAAGAGATCTCCTTGAGCTTCAGCGCACCCTCCATCGCTACGGGATTTTGCACTCCGCGGCCGACGAACAGCGCGTGATGCTTGTCGACGAAGTGCTTGGCCAGAGACTCGATCGCGTCGTCCAGCGTTAACACCTGTTCGATCAGGCCGGGGACTTCGGCAAGCTGTGCAACCAGAATCCGCTCCTGTTTTTCCTCCAGGCCGCTGCGGCGTGCCAGCGCAATGGTGAGCAGGGCGAGCGCCGCGAGCTGGGTCGTGAAGGCCTTGGTGGATGCCACGCCGATTTCCTGTCCCGCGCGCGTCATCATCACGAGTTCCGACTCGCGCACCATCGAGCTTTCGGGCACGTTGCAGATCGCCAGCGTGGCGATGTAATCGATCTCTTTCGCCAGGCGCAGCGCCGCCAGGGTATCGGCGGTCTCACCGGATTGGCTAATGGTTATGAACAGGGTGCCCTGCGGCACGACCGGCGAGCGATAGCGGTATTCGCTGGCGATTTCCACCGTGCAGGGCAGCTTGCAGAGCTGCTCGATCCAGTAGCGCGCTATCAGGCCCGCATGGTAGCTGGTGCCGCAGGCAACGATGTGCACGACGCGCGTTCTGTCGAGCACCTTGTCTGCACCCGGCCCGAAAGCGGCGTCCAGTACCTTGCCGTTCGCAATGCGTTCCTCGAGCGTGCGTGATACCGCTGCCGCCTGTTCGTGAATTTCCTTTTGCATGTAATGCCGGAATTTGCCGCGTTCGGCTGCGTCGGCCGACAGTTCGCTTTCCTTGACCGGCCTCGCGGTTTCCGTCCCGTCGCGGTCGTACACGGTCACGCCCTCACGCTTGACGATAGCTATGTCGCCCTCATCGAGAAACATGAATTTGCGGGTTACCGGCAGCAGGGCCGCAACGTCGGACGCGACGAAATTTTCGCCGATGCCTAAGCCGACGACCACCGGGCAGCCGGCGCGCGCCAACACGAGCGTGTGCGGATCGTCTGAACTCATGGCCGCCAGCGCGTAGGCGCCTTCGAGCTCGGCAACTGTCGCACGAACAGCCGCCGGAAAATCCTTCGTATCTTTCAGGTGATGCTGAATCCGGTGTGCGACGACTTCCGTGTCGGTCTCGGACTCGAATTTGAAGCCGAACATATTCAGGTCGGCGCGCAGCTCTTCGTGGTTTTCGATGATGCCGTTATGAACGATGGCGATGGTCTGCCCGGACATATGCGGATGCGCATTGCCTTCGCTCGGCGCACCATGTGTCGCCCACCTTGTGTGCGAGATTCCCGTGATTCCCTGCATCGGATTCTCGTCGAGCGCATCCTGCAATTCCTGTACTTTGCCCCGGCGGCGGATGCGGTCGACCGCATTGCCGTTTACGATCGCGATGCCCGCCGAATCGTAGCCCCGATACTCCAGGCGGCGCAGGCCCTCCATCAGTATCGGAACGACATTTCTCTCGGCGACGGCGCCGACAATGCCACACATGAACCGGTTCTCCGTGAACTTCCTTTTGACTTGACGCCATTGTCGCAGCTTTCGGGGCCGGCCAGAGTGCAACAATTCGCAGGAATCGGCAAGCCGCCACCAGGCCCCTGGCCTGCGGAGCGTAACTTATTGAATATAATGAGCTGTCAGCTTTTCTTTTCGGGGCGCCGCCAGCCTGACACGGTCACCTGTTCGGCCCGCTCCAGGGTCAGTTCACCGGCCGGCGCCGACTTCGAGATCGTCGAGCCCGCGCCGATGGTGGCGCCGTCACCGACCTCGACCGGCGCGACCAGCTCGACACCCGATCCGATAAACACGTTGTCGCCGATTGTCGTGCGATGTTTGTCCGCACCATCGTAATTACACGTGATCGTGCCAGCGCCGACATTGACGTCTTTGCCGATATCGGTATCCCCGATGTAGGTCAGGTGATTGACCTTGCTGCCGCTTGCGATCGCGCTCTGTTTGATCTCCACGAAGTTGCCGACCTTGACATTGTCGGCCAGCTCGGCCCCCGGCCGCAGCCTCGAGAAGGGGCCGATCTCGCAATCGGCGCCGGTGGTTGCGCCTTCGATATGGCAATTCGAGTGAACGACCGTGCCGTCACCGATTCGGCTGTCGCGTACGAGGTTGTTGGATTCGATCTTTACCTTGTCGCCGAGCGACACGTTACCCTCGAACACCGCGTTCACATCGATAAAGACGTCCGAACCACAGCTTAACGTGCCCCGAATGTCTACCCGCGCCGGATCCGCAAACCCGACGCCCTGTTCCATCAGTGCGTCGACCAGCCTCGCCTGCAACGCCCGTTCGGCGTGTGCCAGCTGCTTCTTGTCGTTGATACCCATTACCTCCACCCAGCTATCGGCCTTGACGCCGTGCACGGTAAAGCCATCTGCGACGGCGAGGCCTATGACGTCAGTCAGATAATACTCTCCCTGGCTGTTGTCGTTATCTATTCGCTCAAGCCAGTTCTTGAGCAGGCCTGTAGAGCAAACCATCACACCGGTATTGATCTCCTTGATCGCCCGCTCGGCTTCGGTCGCCTCCTTTTCCTCGACGCTCCGGATTACCTTGCCGCTGTCCCGAATGATGCGGCCATAACCAATGGGATTTTTCACATCCGCAGTCAGTACCGCCGCTTCAATGTCGCCGCAGGCATCGAGCATGCGATTCAGTGTCGCCGGACGCAGAAGCGGCACATCTCCGTACAGGATCAATACCTTGTTCGTATCGGGCGTATCCGGCATCGCCTGCCGGACCGCATGGCCCGTACCCAGTTGCTCCGCCTGTAAAGCCCAGCGGAGTTTCTGTCCCCCGAGCGCCGCCGGCACCGCATCACCACCATGGCCGTAGACGACACAGATGTCTTCCGCGCCGACGGCCACGGAACTATCGACGACATGTTGCAACAACGGCTTGCCGGCCAGCCGCTGCAGGACTTTCGGCATCACGGAGTGCATGCGCTTTCCCTGTCCTGCGGCGAGAATTATGATGCTAACGGCCAAATCGGCCTCCGTGGATTTCGTTCGGGAGATGTGATTTGAGTTTGCCTGCGTTGTTACCGGTGTCGCCTGGCTGGACTCTGGCGGCCTGCAGTATACCGGCAATTGCAAACGGCAACGGTGGGATTGTCTAAGGTGCCGGGCACCGACTAATTTGACTATTCTTGTCTAAGGTGCCGGGCACCGACTAATTTGACTATTCTTAGTGGCTTCTCAGGGCTTGCCTTTTAGCTTTTGTGCTGCGCGATAGCGGGCTTCGGCCTCGGCCAGTTCGGCCTGCGCGCGGGCGAGGTCCGTTTCGTCCGAGACGCCTTCCAGCGCCTGCTCGGCTTCCTGCTTCGCTGCCAGCGCCGCGGCTTCGTCCAGCTGCTCGCCGCGCAGCGCGGTATCCGCAAGGACGGTTACCAGATGTGGCTGGACCTCCAGCATGCCGCCCGTGATATAGAAGAAGTGCTCGTTGCCTTCCGGATCCTCGACACGGACTTCGCCGGGCTTTAATGCCGTCAGCAGCGGCGCATGGCGCGGCGCGATGCCGACATCGCCCATGCGTGCCGGCGCAAACACCATGGCGGCCTCGCCGGAGTAAATCTCGCCTTCGGCTGAAACGATGTCGACCTGAATCGTGGCCATTGCTCGTCGAACCCTACTGCAGTTTCTTGCCCTGCTCGACGGCTTCCTCGATGGAGCCGACCATATAGAAAGCCTGCTCAGGCAGGTGATCGTAGTCGCCATTGACGATGCCGTTGAAGCCGCGAATGGTCTCCTTTAGCGCAACATACTTGCCGTCCGTGCCGGTAAAGGTCTCCGCAACGAAGAACGGCTGCGACAGGAACCGCTGGATCTTGCGCGCCCGGGTCACCTGCAGCTTGTCGTCTTCGGACAATTCGTCCATCCCGAGGATCGCAATAATGTCCTGCAGTTCCTTATAGCGCTGCAATACCGCCTGAACGCCACGCGCACAGTCATAGTGTTCCTGGCCGATGATGTTCGGATCGAGGATGCGGCTGGTTGAGTCGAGCGGGTCCACCGCCGGATAGATTCCAAGTTCGGCAATTTGCCGGGACAGGACGAGTGTTGCATCGAGGTGAGCGAAGGTCGTGGCCGGCGACGGGTCGGTCAGATCGTCGGCCGGGACGTAGATCGCCTGGAACGACGTGATCGATCCGGTCCTGGTCGAGGTGATGCGCTCCTGCAGCACGCCCATCTCCTCGGCGAGCGTCGGCTGATAGCCCACGGCCGACGGCATGCGGCCGAGGAGTGCAGATACTTCGACGCCGGCCAGCGTGTAACGGTAGATGTTGTCGATGAACATCAGCACGTCCCGGCCTTCGTCACGGAAAGACTCCGCGATCGTTAGTCCCGTCAGGCCGACCCGGAGACGGTTGCCCGGGGGCTCGTTCATCTGGCCATAGACGAGCGAGACCTGGTTGAGCACTCCAGACTCCTTCATCTCGTGATAGAAGTCGTTACCTTCACGGGTGCGTTCGCCCACGCCGGCGAATACGGAATAACCGGAGTGCTCATGCGCAATGTTGCGAATCAGCTCCATCAAACAGACTGTCTTCCCGACACCCGCACCGCCGAACAAGCCGATCTTGCCGCCCTTGGCGATCGGCATGATCAGGTCGATAACCTTGATGCCGGTCTCGAGAAGCTCTGTGGCTGCTGCCTGATCTTCATAGCTCGGCGCTTTGCGGTGAATCGGCAGATGCGTTTCCGCGCCGATCTCGCCGGCATGGTCAATCGGATTACCGAGCACGTCCATGATCCGCCCCAGCGTCTTCTCGCCGACCGGCACGGTGATCGGCTCGCCGGTGTTGGTCACGGACATGCCGCGCTTCAGGCCCTCGCTCGAGCCCATGGCGATCGCGCGTACCACGCCGTCGCCCAGCTGCTGCTGCACCTCCAGCGTCAGCCCGGATTCTTCGAGGAGAAGTGCATCATAGACCTTGGGGATGGCGTCTGACGGGAACTCGACGTCCACGACGGCGCCGATGATCTGCACGGTAGTTCCTGTGCTCATGTTTTTGGTCCTCTAAACGGCGGCCGCGCCGCCGACGATTTCCGAAAGTTCCTGCGTGATTGCAGCCTGACGGGCCTTGTTATAGTCAAGCTGAAGCTTGTCTATGATCTCTCCGGCGTTGTCGGTAGCCGATTTCATGGCGATCATCTTCGCCGCCATCTCGCAGGCGAAGTTCTCGACTGCGCCTCTGTAAACCTGCGATTCGATGTATCGCATCAGGACGTCGTCGAGCAGATCGACCGCATCCGGTTCGTAGATGTAGTCCCAGTATTCCTGCAGCGTCTCCTCGCCGAGATCGATCTCGCTGACCGGCAGAATCGTTTTGACCTCGGGCTTCTGGCTCATTGTGCTGATGAACTCGTTGTGCACCAGAAAGACCCGATCGATTTTCCCCTCGCTGTATGAGTCGAGCATGATCTTGATCGATCCGATCAGGTCATTGACGCTCGGACGATCGCCGAGGTGCGTTGCCGTGCCGACCACGTTGCCGCCGAGCCGCTTGAAGAACTGTACGGCTTTGGCGCCGACCAGCGCCAGATCGACCTCGACGCTCTCGCCCTGCCACTTCGCGAGTTCGCCTATGACGGTCTTGAACAGGTTTACGTTGAGCCCGCCGCAGAGTCCGCGATCCGTGGAAATGACGATATATCCGGCCCGGCTCACGTCGCGTTCGACGAGAAACGGGTGTTTGTAGTCGGGATTGGCGTGCGCGAGGTGTCCAATCACGCGCCGAATGCGCTCGGCGTACGGGCGGGACGCTTCCATCTGATTCTGCGCCTTGCGGATCTTGCTCGCTGCCACCATTTCCATGGCCTTGGTGATCTTCTGCATGTTTTTCACGCTTCGGATCTTGGTTCGGATTTCTTTTTCGCCCGGCATAAGATTTCAGCTTCCTTGATTCTTTCCGATTACGTCTTTAGGAAAGATCGTCGTGCGATACCGATATCAGTACGCGCCCTTCTCGGCAAAACCGTCCATCACCCTGTTGAGCTCGCCCTCGATCTCGTCGGAGTAGTCGCCCGTGTCGTTGATCTTGTCGAGCAGATCCCCGTGATTCGCCCGCGCATAATCGTGCAGGGCGGCTTCGAAGTCGCCGATTTTCGAAACTTCGACACTGTCAAGATAGCCCTCGTTGACCGCATAGAGGGACAGCGCCATCTCCGCCACGGACAGCGGCGAATACTGCTTCTGCTTCATGAGCTCCATGACGCGCTCGCCGCGCTCGAGCTGCTTGCGTGTCGCCTCGTCGAGGTCGGAAGCAAACTGCGCGAATGCCGCGAGTTCACGATACTGCGCCAGGGCCAGGCGAACGCCGCCGCCGAGTTTCTTGATTATCTTGGTCTGTGCGGCGCCGCCTACACGGGACACGGACAGACCGGCGTTGATCGCGGGGCGGAAACCGGCGTTGAAGAGGTCCGTCTCGAGGAAAATCTGGCCGTCGGTAATCGAGATCACGTTGGTCGGCACGAACGCCGACACGTCGCCGGCTTGCGTTTCAATAATAGGCAAGGCCGTAAGCGAACCGGTTCTGCCCTTGATCCTGCCATCCGATACCTGTTCGACGTGCTCCGCGTTGACCCGTGCCGCACGCTCCAGCAGACGGGAGTGAAGATAGAAGACATCGCCCGGATAGGCTTCTCGACCCGGCGGGCGGCGCAGCAGGAGCGACACCTGGCGATACGCCCAGGCCTGCTTGGTCAGATCGTCGAAGATAATGAGCGCATCCTGGCCGTTGTCGAGAAAATACTCACCCATCGACGTGCCGGAGTAAGGGGCAATGTATTGCATCGCCGGGGAGTCGGAGGCTGCAGCTGCGATGACGATCGTGTGCTCCATCGCGCCTTCTTCCTCGAGTTTTCTGACGACCCCGGCAATCGACGATGCTTTCTGACCGATTGCCACGTAGATACACCTGATGCCGGTGCCGTGCTGGTTGATGATCGTGTCGATGGCGAGCGCCGTCTTGCCGGTCTGCCGATCGCCGATGATCAGCTCCCGTTGCCCCCGGCCGATCGGCACCATCGAATCGATCGACTTCAGCCCGGTCTGCACCGGCTCGCTGACCGACTGCCTCGCGATAACGCCGGGCGCGACTTTCTCGATGGGAGAAAACTCGGTGGCCTCGACAGGCCCTTTGCCGTCGATCGGCATGCCGAGCGAGTCGACGACGCGGCCCAGCAGTGCTTCGCCCACCGGGACTTCGAGAATGCGGCCCGTCGTCTTGACGGTATCGCCTTCGGAGATGTGCTTGTAATCGCCGAGCACCACCGCGCCGACCGAGTCCTGCTCGAGATTCAGCGCCAGCCCGAAAGTATTCTGTGGAAATTCGAGCATCTCCCCGTAACGCGCGTCCGCCAGCCCGTGAATTCGAACGATGCCGTCGGTGACGCCGATGATCGTGCCTACATCGCGAGCTTCGGCCGCCGCTTCGAAATTTTCGATTCGCTCTTTGATCAGCTGGCTGATTTCAGAAGCCTTGAGTGCCATTATGTTTTCCTCTTCAAGCGATCATTGCGTTCGACAGACCTTCCAGTCGCGAACGCAGCGATCCATCAATAACCACGTCGCCGGCACGAATGACTGCGCCGCCGAGCAGGTTTTCGTCAATCTCTGTCCGCAGATTGACCTCCCGGCCGAGACGGTCTTTCAGGGCGCTTGCGACCGCTTTCCGTTGCGCTGCGGTCAGCGGCGCGGCCGATGTCACCGTGACATCCACCGTGTTTTCGACCCTGGCCTTCAACGCCTCGAAATGATCGGCGATTTCCGGCAGCACCGAGACCCGGTCGTATTC
>JBHIDG010000054.1:0-12332 GCA_046760025.1 Woeseia sp.
CTCGTGACCAACGGCGCCGAACCACGGGATGTCAGTGGCGTGTCCCTCCCGGGGACGCCGCTTATTATCGCCGGCAGTAACGGCGACGTGGCCTGGGGGTTCACCAACAGTTACGGAGACTGGTCGGATGCCGTGATCCTCAGGCGTGGCAGCACGCCCGATTCCTATCTGACGCCACGTGGCGAATCGAGATTTCGCCTTGTCACGGAGCAGATCGAGGTAAAGGGAGGTCCGCCCCAGTTGCTGAACATTCGTGAAACTGTCTGGGGCCCGGTGCTCGATGACCGAAGCTATCCTGATGGCGAACTCGCGCTCCGATGGCTTGCGCACGAACCCAATGCCATCAACCTTCGGCAACTCGAACTCGAAACCGCCACTTCTGTAGGCGAAGCGATGGCCGTTGCCAATCGAATGGGTATGCCGCCGCAGAACTTCGTTTGCGGCGATTCCGACGGCAACATCGGGTGGACAATTGCCGGACAGATTCCGGTGCGCTCGGATTTCGACTCGACGATTCCGGCAGACTGGAGTGCGGCCGACGGCTGGACAGGTTGGCTGGATGCGAATGAATACCCGCGTGTCGTAAATCCCGAAAGCGGCAGAATCTGGACAGCAAATGCACGCGTCGTCGACGGTGATGCACTGGGCAAGATCGGCGACCGCGATTATGACCTCGGTGCGAGGGCGATGCAGATCCGTGACGGGCTGTTTGCACGCGACTCTCTTGAGCCACGCGACATGCTCGACATCCAGTTCGATGACCGTGCTCTGTTTCTGAAGCGCTGGAGAGACCTGCTGCTTGCGGTTCTCGACGATGAGGCTGTCAGGAATGACGCACAAAGGCGGCTATATCGGGATCTGGCGGACAACTGGATACCCAGGGCGTCCCCTGACTCCGTCGGTTACCGGCTCGTCAGGGCGTTTCGCACGGAAGTCCGCGGATCGGTCTTCGAGGCCCTCACGAGCCCGATAGCGGCTTCCTACGATGGTGAAGCCGACTTTTGGATCAGTAGCCAGTTCGAAGGTCCGCTGTGGGCGATCCTCACCGAGCGGCCCTTGCATTTGCTGCCGTCCGAATATGACAGCTGGCAGGATTTTCTGTTGCAGGCGGTGGACCGGAACATCGCGTATTTCAAGGACAGATTCGAAGGAGACCTGTCGCATCGCAGCTGGGGCGAGCGTAATACCGCGAGCATCCGACACCCGCTGAGCAAGGCGCTTCCGCTGCTGTCCCCCTGGCTGGACATGCCGCGCGATCCGCTGAGCGGCGATTCCAATCTTCCGAAGGCACAGGGTGCCGGTTGGGGAGCGTCCGAGCGCTTTGCCGTCACTCCCGGCGACGAGGCCGGAGGATATCTTCACATGCCCGGCGGGCAAAGCGGCCACCCGTTATCAGATTTCTATGGCGCCGGCCATGAACACTGGGTCCAGGGTCACCCGATCGGCTTCCTGCCCGGCAAAACGGTGCACACACTGGTCCTTACCGCCGGGGACGGCGGACCCGGCGGGGCCCGTCCCCGATAACGAGCCGCTTGTGCCGGACGGGTCGAGCGGGGATACTTGTCGCTGCACTGCAATATGCGCGGGTACATAGATGGCTGGCAAGAAGTTCACAGGCACGAGTTCCTACGTCGCAACGGAAGACCTGATGATGGCGGTGAACGCTGCGGTGACCCTGGAACGGCCAATCCTGATCAAGGGCGAGCCCGGTACCGGAAAGACGCAGCTCGCAATGGAGGTCGCACGTGCGCTCGATCGGCCCCTGTATGAGTGGCACATCAAATCGACTACCAAAGCACAGCAAGGCCTGTATGAATACGATGCCGTAGCGAGACTGCGCGACTCACAGCTCGGTGAAGACAGGGTGCACGACATCTCCAACTACATCGTGCGCGGCAAGCTCTGGGAAGCATTCGAGTCTGAAGTTCAACCCGTACTCCTGATAGACGAGATTGACAAGGCGGATATTGAGTTTCCGAACGACTTGCTGCTGGAGCTCGATCGAATGGAATTCCATGTCTATGAGACCAAGCGGCAAGTGAAGGCCAGGCATCGACCGATCATGGTGATTACGAGTAACAACGAGAAGGAATTACCGGACGCATTTCTCAGACGCTGCTTTTTTCATTACATCAAGTTTCCCGATAAGGACACTATGGGCCGAATCGTCGACGTGCATTTCCCGAAACTCAAGAAAAACCTGCTTCGCGAAGCACTCGAGGCGTTCTTCAAGATTCGCGATGTGCCGGGCCTGAAGAAAAAGCCGTCGACTTCGGAGTTGCTCGACTGGATCAAGCTGTTGCTGGCGGAGGATATCCCCGCCGAAGCGCTTCGCTCCGACGATTCGCGTAAGGCGATTCCACCGCTGTATGGCGCGTTATTGAAAAACGAGCAGGATGTACATTTGTTTGAGCAACTTGTTTTTCTCGACCGCAGGACGCGTACGCAGTAAGTCTGAACGGCCATGCTGACGAAGTTCTTTTTCATGCTTCGCGAGGGGGGCCTCAAGCCGTCCATAACAGAATTGTTGGCGCTTTTGGAGGCATTACGTAGTGGCATAGCAGGGCACAGCGTCGATGACTTTTACTTTCTCGCCCGCTCCACTCTGGTAAAGGACGAGTCGCTGTTCGATCGATTCGACAGGATCTTCGCTGCGCATTTTAACGGCATCAAGGAAATTATCGAGGGTCTCGTTGCGGACGTACCCGAAGATTGGCTTCGTCGTCAGACCGAACTCTTGCTCTCGGACGAGGAGCGCGCCGAGATCGAGGCGCTCGGAGGATTCGAGAAGTTAATGGAAGCACTTCGCGAACGCCTCGAGGAGCAGAAAGACCGGCATGAAGGCGGCAACAAGTGGATTGGAACCGCGGGCACGTCACCGTTTGGCGCATTCGGATATAACCCGGAAGGCGTTCGCATCGGTCAGCACGGATCACGGCATCGCAGCGCGACCAAGGTGTGGGAGCGACGCGAGTATCGCAACCTCGACGACACGGTCGAGCTCGGTACCCGCAATATCAAAATCGCGCTTCGCAAGTTAAGGAAATTCGCCCGCGAGGGCGCGGCGGATCAGCTGGACCTCAAGAATACGATCGACAAGACGGCCAGAAATGCCGGACTTCTGGACATCCGCATGGTTCCCGAGCGCCACAATGCCGTGAAAGTATTGCTTTGCCTCGATGTCGGCGGCTCGATGGACGATCACATTCGGATTTGCGAAGAAATGTTTTCCGCCGCGAGGAGCGAGTTCAAGCATCTCGAGTATTTCTATTTTCACAACTTCGTATACGAGAGCATGTGGAGAGATAACAGGAGAAGGCATGCAGAAAGGATTGCAACGGCAGACATCGCGCACAAATACGGCCCTGATTACAAGCTCGTGTTTGTCGGCGACGCAACCATGAGCCCGTACGAGATCGTGTATGCGGGCGGAAGCATCGAGCACTGGAACGAGGAAGCGGGCGCGGTCTGGATCAAGAGACTCCTGACCACCTATCCCAAGGCAATCTGGCTGAACCCGGAATCACAACAGCGATGGGAATATACACCTTCTATCAAACTGACTCGCGAGTTGATGGATGACAGGATGTTTCCGCTAACGATCAGCGGATTGGACGAAGGAATCAAGCAACTGCATTAACATCGGTTCCATGATTCCGCGAAGGCATTTTCGCGGCCGTGCGGGATTGCGAGACGGGTTCTGGCTACTGCCCGACGAGAACCCTGAGATCGTTGAGAACTTGCTGCGAGTGCGTGTCCGGATCAACCTTTGCGTAATGTTTTGCGACGCGCCCGTTCGGGTCGATGATGAAGGTCTGACGCTTGGCCATGGTCATTCCGAACTTCCTTGTCTTCACACCGTAAGCTTCAGATGTCGTGCCGTCGGCGTCAGCGAGAAGCGGAAAGGGAAGGTCATACTTTTCAGCAAACGCCTTATGTGATATCTCATCGTCAAGGCTTACACCGAGAATCTGACAGTTGAGTTCCTTGAATGCAAAGATGTTATCGCGAAATTCGCAGGCTTCAGTCGTGCATCCAGGCGTGTCATCTTTCGGATAGAAATAAAGCGTAACCCACTTGTCCCTGTAGTCTTCAAGCGAATGAAGCTGGCCGTCCTGGTCCCGCAGCTCGAAACCGGGTGCCGGATCACCTTCCCTGACTTCATCGGCCTGCGGGGCACTTGCTCCTGATATCAGGAGAAATAATACTGCTGCATATGCAATAACGCGATTCATGACCAACACCTCCAACAGTTGGCACTATAATACGGATCGGGAGTTTTCGATCAATAAAAATGTCTAGTCGTTTCGCATGCAGCAACACGGGACTGGTATTGCCCGGAGGGGGGGCACGTGGTGCATTCCAGGTCGGCGTCCTCAAGGCAATTGCCGAATTGCTGCCTTCCAGAGCCTGTAACCCGTTCCCTGTTATCAGCGGCACCTCGGCCGGTGCGGTAAATTCCGTCGTGCTGGCCAGCAATGCGAGGCACTTTCGGTTAGCGGTAAAGGAACTCGAAACTGTCTGGGGTCATTTTCGCAGCAACCAGGTATTTCGCACCGATAGCTGGACCATGTTCAAAAGCAGCTTGCACTGGATGGCCGCTATCATCCTCGGCGGGCTGATACTCGGCATGCCACGCTCTTTACTTGACAACAAGCCGCTTAGATCCCTACTGAGTCGAAATGTCCGATTTCCACGTATTCAGCCAGCGATAGACGGCGGCTATCTCGATGCCGTTGCGGTTACTGCCGCCAGTTACGGTACGGCCCGGTCGAAAACCTTTTTTCAGGCGGCTCCGGGAAAGTATGAATGGGCACGCACACGCCGGCTCGGTGTACGCGACGATCTGCATCTCGATCATCTGATGGCGAGTATTGCTGTTCCGATGATTTTTCCTCCCGTGAGCATCGACGGTGAGTACTTCGGCGACGGCGCAATGCGTCAGGCCACGCCATTGAGCCCTGCCATTCACCTGGGCGCCGACAGAATTCTCGTCATCGGCGTTCGGGACGAGACGGCAGACCGCGTCAGCGAACCGCGAAAGGCCGCGAGTTCTCCCAGTTTTGCGCAGATCGCTGGGTACATGCTCGATACCTTGTTCATGGATGGGCTGTATTCCGATCTCGAACGAATGACCCGGATTAATCAGCTCATCGATTCCGTCGATCCGGTTAAACGCACCGGCACGTTCATTAAATTGCGTCCGATTGACACGATGGTCATCGTGCCCAGCAAGGACGTCCGGGAAATCGCAAATCGGCACAGAAGGGAGCTTCCCCTTCCGTTACGCGCCCTTCTCAGAGGCGTCGCCGGCACGGATCCGGGGAAGAACCGACTGTTGAGTTTTTTGCTGTTCGAGCAAGGTTTCACGCATGAGTTGATCGAACTCGGCTACCAAGACGCAATGAAAGTGAGAGACGAGTTGCGTGCTTTCGTGATGGGTGAGGAGGTGCCTAGGCTATTTGCACCCAGCTGGGTTGCCCGGGATCTCAGCAGTTTCGGCGACCGATGATTACAAAAGGAATGCGGCCCCCAGGCCGAGGAAAGCCATGTAGCCGGCCACGTCGGTGATCGTCGTCAATACGACGCCACCGGCCAGCGCGGGGTCGATTTTCATCCGTTTCAGCGTCAGTGGTACGGCAAAACCGGCGCCGGCCGCAATCGTCAGATTAATTGTCATTGCCGCGGCAATCACCGCGCCGATACGCCATTCGTTAAACCAGATGAAGGTGGCCACGGCGACAACCGCTGACCATACCAGGCTGTTCAGCAGGCCTACCATCAACTCCTTCCTGAATATGCCTCGCGCATTGGTCTTGTCGATGAGCCCCAGTGCGATCGCCCGCGTGATGACGGTCAGCGACTGCGTGCCCGCTACCCCTCCCATGCTCGGAACGACAGGCATGAGAACGGCGAGCAGAACGATTTTGTCGACGGTACTCTGAAACAGGTCTACGACGTTTGCGGCCACGAATGCCGTTATCAGGTTCACGCCGAGCCAAAGCGCTCTGCGCTGTGCACTCTTGACCACCGGAGCAAACATGTCATCTTCTTCGTCGAGACCCGCGGCGCTCATCAGGGAGTGCTCCGCTTCGTCACGGATGACATCCATAACGTCATCGACCGTGATTCGTCCGACGACCCTGTAGTCGTCGTCGACGACGGGCGCCGACAGCAGATCACGGTTCTCGAATTCCCAGACAACTTCCTCGGACGGCGTGTGCGCGGGAATAGGCAGGATGTCTGTCGACATCACCTGTTCAACCGAATTATCGGGGTCCTGTGTGAGCAGGCGCGTCAGATACAGTGAACCGACATATCCGTTGTCCCGATTCACCACGTAAATGGTATCCGTGGCGTCCGGTATGTCAGCGTGTGCACGAAGGTATCTCAGCACGACTTCTACCGTGACATCCGGTCGAACCGTGATGATGTCGACGTTCATCAATCCGCCGGCACTGTCTTCGTCATAAGCAAGAACCTGGCGAAGTCTCTCCTGGTCCTGGTGGTCGAGTGACCGTAAAACCTCCTGCGTCAACGCCTCCGGCAGATCGGCGACGAGGTCGGCAAGATCGTCAAGCTCCATGCCGTCAATCGCAGTGAGGAGTTCCTCTGTCGGCATGCCCTCCATGAGGCCATCGCGAACCTCGTCCGCGACTTCGACGAGTACGTCACCCTCGAGCTCGGGATCGACCATTTGCCAGATGACCGCGCGTTCACGCAACGGCAACGACTCGAGCAGGCGGGCCAGTTCGGACGGGTGCAGACTATGGATCAGCAGGCGAGCGGAACGCATGCCTCCGCTGTCGAGCCTTTCGCGCAGCAGCTTCAGGTTGGTCTGGGCGTGCTCTCTCGCCTCCATGGGTCCGGCCTCCAGCCCCGATGATTCGGGTCGGCCGAAGTTTAGCTGCCCTCAGCGATTGCGGCTAGCCGAGATTTCGCTGTGTCGCGTAAGCACCGGATCGTGGTTCTTCCGCAAGGCGGCGGCAAGCTTGTCGGCCATGTAGACCGAGCGATGCTGCCCGCCTGTACAGCCCAGCGCGATAGTCAAATAAGCGCGGTCATAGCTCACATATTCGGGTATCCACCGGCGCAGGAATACGAGAATGTCCTCGTACATTTGCTGAAACCGGAGCTGCCGGTCAAGAAACTTCTTGACCGAATCATCCTTGCCGGTCAGCGCCCTGAGCTCGCTGGTCCAGTATGGGTTTGGAAGACATCGCAGGTCGAAGACAAAATCGGCGTCTGCCGGAATTCCATGCTTGTATCCGAATGACTCGATCAGCACGGAAAGCATGCTGGCCTTGCGCCGATCGACACGCTCGCGGATGACATCAGCAAGTTCGTAAACACTGGTTCGAGATGTATCGATCACCAGGTCTGCGGAATTGATAACCGGGCCGAGGAGTTCGCGTTCCGTGGCGATTGCCGCGCGTAGTTCGGTTCCTCGGTCGGCCAGCGGATGCTTGCGGCGTGTCTCGCTGTAGCGTTTTAACAATATTTGATCGTCTGCCTGCAAGAACAGCACTTCTGTCTGAACATCGACTTTTCGAAGCTCGTCGATGAATTCAGGTAACGACTCCAGATCGCGCAAGCGGTTTCTGGCATCCACGCCGACCGCGACGCGCCTCGTCGCCTGCTCACCCGGGCGGGTTACTTCGTCAAAGAGCGATTTGAGCAATGCGGCGGGAAGATTGTCGATACAGTAGTAGCCGAGGTCCTCGAGTACGTGGAGCGCAACGCTCTTTCCCGACCCGGAGAGTCCGCTGACAATGATAAGTCTCATATCCTCGGACATTGCTCGGCGCCAGTTATCGCTGGTCAGGAACCCTGCATGCTTCGCATTCTCATACTTGCCGGTACATTAGCGGCGAAGAGAGCCTCATATAGCTCGCTGCTCGAGATTGCACTGCGGAGCCTGGCGGCGAGAGTCTCATTGGTCAGATAGCCGGTCACCGTATCGATATCCGCATAATGACTGTCGTCCAGGACCTTGGGCAATATGAGTCCGAAAATTAAATCGACGGGTACGCCGTCCAGTGAATCGAAATCCACCGGTTCAGATAATTTCATCAAGGCGCCGCAGCTATTCTGGGCGCCCGAAATGCGGCAATGCGGAAATGCGATGCCCCTGTCAAGACTGGTGCACCCCAACCGTTCTCTTTCTATTAGCTTTGCAAAAATCTCTTCATTTGCAATATCGGGATTCGGGTTTGCGAGCAGCTCACTCAGAATCTCGAGGGCGTGTTTTTTGCTGCGTGCATGGACATTACAGAGCACGCTGCCGGGACTGATTAGTTCTTCGAGGATCATGATGAATAACCGGCGTACGGCGTTCACGGGGCTCTAGCTTGCCGGGCTCTTATCAGACGAAGTATCTCTTATTATTATCTCGGGCATGGTGGTCGACAAGTTTCTCTTTGTATTTTTTCACCTGCCGATCTAGTTTGTCTACGAGGCCATCAATCGCTGCATACATGTCCTCTTCTGTCGCATCAGCATAGATTTTACCACCGTTAACGCTAACCGTAGCTTCGGCTTTGTGACGGAGTTTCTCCACAGTCAAAATACAATGCACATCAGAAACAAGATCAAAGTGTCGCTCGATTTTTTCTATTTTATTAACAACATACTGCCGTAATGGTTTGGTGATAATGACGTGATGGCCTGTAACATTTAACTGCATAACGCTCTCCTATGCTGTAATCGATTGCGACGTGGTGGTGTACTGCTTATTGATGGGCCTCCTCTGCCTATTGGAACCTATCGCTTCGGTTTTCTGACCTTGCGCTCATTGGAAGACGGAATTCTCATTGCTTCGCGGTACTTTGCAACCGTTCTCCTCGCCACCATGATCCCTTCATCGGCGAGGTGGTTCGCGATTTTACTGTCGCTGAGTGGCTTGGCCGGATTCTCGCTGCCGACAAGCCTTCGAATCTTGGCCCGCACCGAGGTTGAAGACTGTTCTTCGCCATCCGAAGTCGAGAGATGGCTGGAAAAAAAGTATTTGAATTCGAATACCCCGCGCGGCGTGTGCATATACTTATTGGTCGTAACGCGGGAGATGGTTGATTCGTGCATGCCAATAGCTTCGGCAACATCTCTTAATACTAGCGGCTTCATCGATTCGTCGCCATGCTCGAGGAACTCGGTCTGGCGAGCCACGATGCAAGTTGCAACTTTCAAAAGGGTTTCGTTCCGGATTTCAAGGCTCCGAACCAGCCACCGCGCCTCCTGCAGCTGAGACCGAAGGGCTGCGTGGTCACCGTTGCCGCGCAGCAGCTGCGCATATTTCTGGTTGACAGACAGCCGGGGAATACCCGATGAGCAGATCTCTACCTGCCAGCGGTTATCGACTTTGCGAACAAACACATCCGGTACGACGTACTCGGTGGATGGCGGGCTTACCGCGAGACCAGGCTTGGGGTGGCAGCTCTTGACCAGCGCCAGCGCGTTGTCAAGATCCTCCTCGGACGCGCGGTGACTGCGGCGGAGCTCGGTGTATTCCTGGTTTGCGATCAAATCCAGGTGGTTCTCCGCCAGGTTCATGGCCAGTTCCAGGCCGGGCGTGCCGTGATCGAGCTGGCGCAACTGCAGCAAAATGCACTCGGCGAGCGATCGTGCGCCGACGCCGATCGGATCGAGCCGCTGTACTTTGCTGAGCGCCTGCTCTACCTCGTTCTCCGATACCTGGGCGTCCTCGCCGATACCTCCGAGAACATCCAGGAGTTCCGTTGTCAGATAACCGTCATCGTTTATTGCGTCGATTATTGCCTCGCCAATAATCGCTTCGCGCGGGCTGAAATTCTCGAGTTCGACCTGCCATAAGAGGTGCTCGCGAAGCGTCTGGCCACTCTGGTCGGCGTATTCGTTGATGGGGCGTCCTTCGCCGTTCCAGCCGCCATCGGAAATACGTTCCATCGACGAGGACTGCCAACTGTCCTCTGCCCTGATCGTTTCAATTTCAGCAGTCGTCTCACTACTGGTTCGCGGCGCATCCGGAAGGTCCTCCATCTCCAGCATGATGTTTTCTTCGAGCGCATCCTGAATTTGCGCGCTGAGATCGAGTAGCGGCAGCTGCAACAAACGGATCGCCTGCTGCAACTGCGGCGTCATCGTAAGTGTCTGCCCAAGCTTTAATTGGAGTGAGGGTTTCAACATCTCTTCAGAGCCTGAACTCCTGTCCGAGATACACTTCCCGTACGTGCTGATTTTCCAGAATCTCATTGGGGGAGCCCGAGGCGATCAGGCTGCCGTCATTCAGTATATAGGCTCTTGCGCAAATTCCGAGGGTTTCCCGCACATTATGGTCCGTGATGAGCACGCCGATTGCTCGATCGCATAAGTGCCTGATTATTCGTTGAATATCGAGAACCGATATCGGATCGACGCCTGCAAACGGCTCGTCCAGCAAGACAAATCTCGGGTTTGCGGCGAGCGCGCGTGCGATTTCAACGCGTCGTCTCTCGCCGCCGGACAGGCTGATCCCGAGGCCTGTGCGGACGTGGCCGACGTGCAGTTCATCGAGGAGCTGTTCGAGTTCCTGTTCGCGTCCCGCGCTGTCGAGGTCTTCCCTGCTCTCGAGAATTGCAAGAATATTTTGTTCAACGCTTAACTTGCGGAATATCGACGCTTCCTGGGGCAAATAACCGAGACCGAGTGCTGCTCTCCTGTGCATGGGTAGCGGAGTGAGGTCCTGGCCATCGAGCAGAATACGGCCCTTGTCGGACGGGATTAGTCCGACGATCATGTAAAAAGCCGTCGTCTTGCCGGCGCCATTCGGGCCGAGAAGACCTACGACTTCGCCACTGGTTACTTCGAGAGAGATTGTCTTTACGACTTCGCGGAACTTGTAGCTTTTTGAAATTTCCTGAACGCTGAGAATGCTCATTTATCAGCATCTCCCGACTCGTCTGTGCTTTCGGCATCGGCGTCCACAGCCTCCTTCGGCGTATAGATGATTCTCACTTTCGGATCGCCGTCTCCTCCCGACTGTGCGTTGATCAACCGTTCCTTGATGTCGTACACGAGATAGCTAGAGGATATCTGATTGCCGTTCTCGGTAATCGTCGCCTGTTCAGAGAATTCTATGATGCCGGTCGCAAGATTGTATTCCAGGCGGCCGGCTTCGGCGTACGTCGGCTCTGTACTCTTCGGGCGTTGCATCTCGAAGGTTGCGGGCGATCCCGTGATTGTCGCGAGTAGCAGCTTGTACTCGGAAAAGGTCAGATCGGCGGAGTCACACTCTATGTGTCCATTCTCGACGTCGATGATCACATTGCCCGAAAGCTGCCAAACGCTTTCCTCAAAGTCGAGTTTGCTCGCGCGTCCTTGATCGGCTTCTATGCCGATGCTGCCCTGCGTCAAACGCAGACCTTCGAATACGATCATGTTGCTCTTGCCGTCATACTCGGAAGAATCCGCGTCCAGAGAAATCGGCAGCCTCAGGTCATCACTTTGAGCTGCGGTAAACCCCGGCAACAACGCGGTCACGACGAGCAGGATTATCAGACTGACAGATTGCATATGATGTGGCGCTACGGAACAAATTTGCCGCTGACGTTCGATTTCAATTCCAGACGGTTTTCCTGCAGCAATGCTAGCATGCCGGTCGCCATGAGACTTCTGGGGCCGATCCGGATCTGGACTCGGGCATCCGTCTGCGCCCGATAGGCGTCGGGCTCGAATTCGAGATACCGGGTCCTGATTTCAGTGTCTTTACCGTCGAATCCGTTACTGCTGACGGCACGCACATGCCCTTCGAGGATGACCCGCTGTTGGTCCTGGCTGATCGTTGCGGTGTCGGCATTCAGGATCCAGGGGACTTCGGATCCCTCCGAGTACCGGATCCGGACATTCTGGAATGCAATGTCTTGACCGTCCTGCTGTTGCGCGTAATCGGCTTCAATCTCGTACAAGAGATGGCCGTCGTTACCCGTGCCCAGTATCTTCGCGAACTTCAGATAGTAGCCGCCCGGGATCGGGTCTCCGGCGGTCTCGACAACCTCGGACTCCCCCAGCGAGCCAGCCAGATACCAGCTGCCGGCAGCCGCCAGGCCGAGCGCCGCGAAACCGAAAATACCGCGCGCCGACACCATCGTTTTCAGCCTTTCGCCAGATGCCGTGCCTGGAGGATCAGATCGCAGACTTCCCTGACCGCCCCGAATCCACCTGCGTTCACAGTCGTGTAATCACATATGGCTTTAACGTCATCGTGTGCATTACTGACGGCGATGGAGAAACCGACGCGGCGCAGGAGCGGCAGGTCCGGCACGTCGTCTCCGACGTACAGTGTCTGCGACGCATCTATGCCCAATTTGCCTGCGAGTGCC
>JBHIDG010000055.1:0-12300 GCA_046760025.1 Woeseia sp.
GTCCGTATGAAATTCCAGATGCTCACCACAACGCGATTCCCAGCGTAATAGCCGCGAATCGTTCGGACACGCAGATGCCAGAACAGGATTGCGACAGCGGCGAACGACAGTTTGAAGCCCGGCGCCAGAATCGCGAGGGGATCCGTGACGAGGATGGCGAGACAGCAGGAGGCGAGCAGCCTCGAGGCGGAAACCCGGCGACGAATCAGTCCCGCCAGTACGACAATGATCGTCATCAACAACGCACGCTTCGCCGGTACCGCGAAGCCCGAGATTTCGGTATACGAATAAGCAGCAAGCATTGCGATGACCGCCGCGCGGTCCCTGATGTTTCCGCGTCGGCAAGAAAAGGAAAGGACAATCCAGCTCAGGACAAAAACGCCGCCGGCGGCAAGACCGATATGCAGCCCCGATATCGCCATCAGGTGGCTCGTCCCTGTCGCGGCGTATCGATTCCATTGCCCCCGCGTGATGGCGTGTCGCGCACCGACTGCCACGGCCATGACGACGGCGGATGCGTCGTCTCGCGGCAATCGCGCCTCGACACGGCTTACGAATCTCTGGCGCAGACGGGATATCCCATCGACGGGTTCTGCCTGCCGGAGATTGTGCGGTCCTTCTACAACGTAACCGGTTGCGCCGATTGACTGTCGAAAGAGCCAGGCCTCGTAATCGAATCCACCGGGATTGGAGAATCCTCGCGGGCGTCGCAGACGCGCCTCGAACCGCCATGTTTCCCCGACCCGCGGGCGCGAGCTCGCATCGAACCAGCTCAGGCGAATCCGGCCGGGCAGACCGTCGCGACTGATGGGTTTCACGAGAAAACTCAGGCTCGTGCCGTTGTCTTTCGGAAAGTCGGCGATACGCGCATCGAAGGTGATCGCATCTGCGGCAAGCTGTGTTGTCAGCCTGTCGTCGATAACGCCGTGCGCGTTATACGCCATAAGCACCAAGCCCGAAAGATAAGCACCGGCGAATCGGGTCCGGCTCACGACCAGGGCAACAAGCGACAGGGTAGCGAGGACAACGAGCGAGGACTTGTCGGGCAGCTGGCTGCTGAATTGCAGCGTGTATGCGCCTGCCAGTACGCACAAGCAAAACCCTAACATGTTCCGCTTCCCTGCGGTTTGTAGTTATGATGCCGTTCTCAATCGAACCGGAATCGGTGACGAATGCCAAGGCGGTTTTTTCGGAAATTTGCACTTAAACGCCACGAAATCAGCCAACGGTGGTTTTTGAGCCCCTTCCGGCATGTAGTGCACAATCCCGCCTACTGGGGCATACGGCGGAAGACCGTCGTGCCTGGATTTTCACTCGGGCTGTTTATCGCGTACCTTCCATTTCCCGCCCACACCGCAACCGCAGTACTCCTGGCACTATCTCTCAGGGTCAATATCCCGGCTGCGGTCATCGGTTCGGTGCTCAGCAATCCGTTGACGATGGTGCCGATGTATCTGCTGGCGTATCGCGTCGGCGTATTTCTGCTCGGCTTCGAGCCGATACCTTTCGAGCCGGAACTGTCCTGGGCATGGTTGACGGACGGCTTCGTCACGGTCTGGCAGCCGCTGCTGCTCGGCTGCGTGTTACTCGGCGCATTCGCATCCCTGATCGGCTTCATCGGCCTCGATCTCTTGTGGCGCGCATCGCTTGCCGACTACCTGGCTGCACGGAGGCAGCGAAAAGCCGGAAGGCGTGCCGACTAGTCGAAAGGCTGCAGGCGTCCGTTTTCGAGCAACATAATCCGGTCCATCCGTCTCGCAATCGAGTGGTCATGCGTGACGAGAACCAGGCTCGTCTTGAGTTCGCGATTCAGTTCGAGCATCAGATGAAGGACGTGCTCGCCATTGCCGGCGTCCAGGTTACCGGTCGGCTCGTCGGCAAGAACGATCTTCGGTCGCGTGATCAGTGCACGGGCAACAGCCGCCCGCTGCCGCTCGCCGCCCGATAACTCGCCGGGTTTGTGCATCAGCCTCTCGCTTAGGCCCACTTTTCCGAGCAACGCACGCGCCCGATCGAACGCATCTTCCCTCCTGGTTCGCCGGATCATGAGGGGCATAGCGACATTTTCTTCCGCCGAAAATTCGGGTAGCAGGTGATGGAACTGATAGACGAAACCGATGTATCGATTCCTCAACTCGCCCTTCTGCCGCTCGCTGGTCTCGTGCATCGACTGACCATCGACCAGCACTTCGCCGGACGTGGGCGTGTCGAGACCGCCCATTATCTGCAGCAGGGTTGACTTGCCCGATCCCGACACGCCGACGATTGCCAGCCTTTCTGCCGCCTCGACGGTCAGATCAACGCCACTCAGGACTTCGAGGGTCGACCCGCCCTCTTCGAATCGTCGCACGATGGAGCGGCACTCGAGTACGGGCTCACTCATAACGCAACGCCTCGGCCGGCATCGTGCGCGCACCGCGCCAGGCCGGATACATCGTCGACGCCAACGCGAGGACCAGTGCAATGGCGCCGACCCTGATCACGTCGGGTATGCGCAATTCCGCCGGCAGGTCGGAGATGAAATACACATCGGCCGCCAGGAACTTGATGCCGAAAGTCGACTCCATGAATGCGACGATCGTCTCCAGATTGACGGTAAACAGGACGCCGAGTGCGACGCCGGCCAGGGTGCCGACGATGCCGATGATGCTTCCCTGTGTGATGAATATTCTCAGAATACTGGACGGGTTGGCACCCGCCGTCCTTAGAATTGCAATGTCCGATTGCTTGTCCTTCACCACCATAACCAGCGTGGATACGATGTTGAACGCGGCGACCGCGACAACCAACAGCAGGATGACGAACAATATCGACTTGGTAATCTGAATGGAGCGAAAAAAATTCACATGTCTGCGGGTCCAGTCGCTGACCAGCACGCCGCCGCCCGCATCGAGCGCGACCTCTCGCACGATCGAGGGTGCAGCATAAATATCGGTCACGGCGAGGCGTATCCCGTTCACCGTGTTGCCCTTTCGATAAAGTCGTTGTGCGTCTGCGAGATGGACGAAAGCAAGCCGCCGATCGAATTCGTACATGCCGACACGGTAGATACCCGACACGCTGAACCGCCGGGTTCTCGGTACGACTCCGGCCGGCGTAACGATGCCCTGTGCCAGCATCACGGTAAGCTTGTCGCCGATATCGACACCCAGCGCAGATGCCAGCTCGCTGCCGACGACGATACGAAAGCTATCCGCCTCGAGGCTGGACAGGCTGCCATCTGTTACAACCCGGGCAACCCCGGACACGGCGTCCTCGAGTTCTGGATCGATGCCTCGCAATTCGATACCGCTGAGATTCTCTCCGGACACGGCCAGTGCCTGACCATTCACATAGGGTGCGGCGGCCGTGACCGCGGGATTCGCCGTTGCGTCGGCGATGCGCTGTTGCCAATCCGGGAATCCGTCCCCGGGATCCTCGATGTTGGCGTGTGACGACATCAGCAGCAGGCGGTCCCTGAGTTCCCGCTCGAATCCGTTTACGACCGACAGGACGATAATCAAAACGGCCACGGCAATCGCAATCCCGAGCATCGATATCGCGGAGATCAGAGACACGAAGCGGTTGCTTGTCCGCGCCCGCACGTATCGCATTCCGATCCACGTTTCGAAACCGTGCATCATCGACTTACTCGTACCTCAGCGCCGTCGATGGATTTACGTGAGCCGCACGACGTGCCGGATACAGTGTGGCAAGTGACGTCAGTGCAAATGCCGCGAGAGCGATGACGGCGACGTCGAATGTTTCGATGTCGGATGGGATGTCGGTGACGTAGTAGACGTCGCCGGGCATGATCTGAAACCCAAACAGTTGCTCGAGCCACGGCACGATCGTCGGCACGTTCAATGCCATCACGAGTCCGAGAACGACGCCCAGCAAGACACCGAGCCAGCCGATTACTGCGCCCTGAATGAAGAACACGCGGACGACACCGTTCGGCCCCATGCCCAATGTCCGCAGGATAGCGATGTCGCTGGCCTTGTCCGTCACGACCATCACGAGGCTCGCCACGATATTGAACGCGGCCACCCCTATGATCAGTGACAGGATCAGCGACATCATCATCTTCTCCAGTCGAATCGCCCTGAAGTAGCTGGCATTTTCCACGGTCCAGTCGCTTGCCTCGATCGTCGGTCCGAGTCGATGCTGCAACGATTGCGCTACCGCGTGGGCCGCCAATACGTCGTCAGCGCGAAACCGGACTGCGGAGACTCGGTCGCCGAACGACATCAATCTCGCGGCATCTTCCCCGTGCACCAGTGCCAGCATCGCATCGTGATCCTGCAGGCCCGCCTCGAACACGCCGCGTACCACGAAGCGATCGAGCACCGGCTCGAGATTGCCGTCTCCTGTCGGCCTCGGAATCAGGAGAATGATGCCGTCGCCGATACGGACACCGAGGTCCGTTGCCAGAATTCTGCCGAGGACAATACTTTTGGTGCCGGGGGCGAGGACATCGAGATCACCCTCCACGAAATTAATCGTGGAGCCGGACACGGCGCGTTCGAATTCGGGCACCACACCGCCGATGAGGACCGCCTGCAACCTGCCGCCATTGCCAATCATGCCCTCGATTTCGATATACGGCGCGGCAGCGACGACCCCGGACTCGGCGATAATCTCGTCACGGAGCCTGCGCCAGTCTTCGACTCGCATTTCCGTCCCGCTTACCCGGCCGTGAGCGGTCATGGCCACGAGTCGATCACGCAATTCCCCTTCGAATCCGTTCATGACGGACAGGATGACGATCAGCGCCCCGACTCCCAAGGCGATTCCGGCGAGCGAGATAAAGGAAATGAAGGAGACGAATCGAGTGCGGCGTTTGGCCCGGAGGTAGCGCAGTCCGAGAAAGAGTTCTACGGGATCGATCATTGGCGGCATTAGAACACAAATTCGCAACCGGGATCGCAACTGTGACGTGGTTCGCATTTACACGATTCTCCCTGGAATTTGCGAGGCAAGCCGTTGAATTATCTGTTCTTTGACCTGCCGGCGAGTGCTATAGTCGGCGTGTAATTATCCGGAGAGTCCGACATGGCCGAGATTTCTGCCCGTATCGTCATTGGCTGCCTGGTTGCAGTCGGTTCTTTGGCCGGCGCCGCGAATGCCCAGACGCTGGAAATGGAAGGCACCGTGAATGCCGACCAGACCGCTTACGAGGAATCCGGCCGGCCGACCCGTGGTATGACACAGGCGCGCGTCGAAGCCCTATATGGCGCCCCGCAAAATATCGAAGCTGCCGTCGGCGACCCACCCATCTCGAGATGGCACTACGAGAAATTCGTGGTGTATTTCGAGTATGACCGGGTTATACACGCCGTACTGAAGCGCTAGCCGATCGAAGGTATCGCAACGCCGGACGACGGCTCATCCGTCTGTGAGATAATCGCTGGCCGTTTTCCTGACGGTATCGGACTCGTGCCTCGCAGATTTTCATCGTCGCTTATCGACGTGCCGGAAACCGGCCGGACCATCGCATGGGGACGCCTGATCGGCGCCGGCGCGGCCCTGGCCGTGGCCGAAATCGCCGCAGACGCGGACAGACCGGTACTCGTGCTGGCGGCCGATCCCCGGCACGCGGATCAGCTAGAGGCGGAAATCCGATTTTTCGCCGATGGCGATCTGCCGGTGTCCCACTTTGTCGAATGGGAGACGCTGCCATACGACAGTTTCTCTCCGCACCAGGACATCATTTCGCAGCGACTCCGGGTCCTGTCGGAGCTCCCGGACCAGACAAACGGCATCGTCATCGCCTCGGCACCGAGCCTGCTACAGCGATTACCGCCGGACGACTACATCGCAACACGATCGTTCTCGCTCCGGAAGGGGCAGCGACTCGAGCGACAGGGGTTCATAGACGGCCTGATCGCGTCAGGCTATCTGCGTGTGCCGGAGGTCCACGAGCACGGAGAGTTTGCGATACGCGGCTCACTGCTCGACGTATTTCCGATGGGCTCATCCACCCCGCTGCGCATCGATTTCTTCGACGACGAAGTCGAGACCTTGCGGACATTCGACCCGCACAATCAGTTGTCTCTCGAGACGACCGACCGCATCCGGATATTGCCGGCAAGGGAGATTCCGCTCGATCGGGACGGTATCGCCAGATTTCGGGATCGTTATCGGGAGCGTTTCGAAGGCCAGCCATCGCGTTCACGGGTATATCGTGAGGTCTCGGACGGGATTGCACACGGTGGCATAGAGTATTACCTGCCGATATTCTTTGAATCCACTTCCAGCCTGCTCGATTACCTGCCATCGAACAGCATTGTTTTTGTTCCTTCCGATCTGTCTCGCATACTCGATACGGCATGGGCAGAAATTCAGGAGAGATACGAGATCTGCAGCCTGGACCCGGAGCGGCCCGTGTTGCTCCCGCAAGAATGTTTTTCGAAGCCCCACGACATCGGCAATCGTCTGTGCGACTGCAGCCTGATCGAGTATTCCGCACGGTCGCTGCGGAAATCGGCTGAGGCCGCCAACCTGCCGGCCAGGATGCCGCCGGCGATGCGGATCGATGGGCGATACGAGGATGCGGTCCGGGGGCTTGCCGAATTTCTCGAATCATTCGACGGCCGGGTCCTGATCACGGCTGAATCGCCAGGCCGGCGCGAGAGCGTCTGCGAGATGCTGGCCGGGCGCAATCTCGATGTGTCCCGGGTCGAGAGCTGGCAGGCATTCCTGGCCGGCGACCGGAGGATAGGCGCCGCCGTGTCGCCGATCGAAGCGGGCGTGCTGTTGCCCGAGGCGCGCGTCGCAATTATCAGCCAGCAGCAGCTGTTCGGCGAAAAGCCGCGGCAACCTGGCCGAAGACGACGGGCCGAGCGCGATCCCGAGACTATCATCCGGCAGCTCAACGATCTCGAGGAGGGATCGCCGGTCGTCCACTCGGAATACGGGGTCGGCCGGTATCTGGGCCTTACGATGCTGGAGGCCGGCGGCGTGTCAGGAGAGTTCCTGAGCCTACGCTACGCGGGCGGCGACAAGCTGTATGTTCCCGTGCATGCGCTGGACCTGATTACGCGATACACCGGCACATCGTCCGAGCACGCACCGTTGCACAGGCTCGGCAGCGATCAGTGGACGAAGGCCCGGCAGCGTGCCATCAGGAAGGTCCGGGACGTTGCTGCCGAGTTGTTGGACGTCTATGCCAGGCGCGCGGCCAGACCCGGGCACCGTTTTCACTGGCAGGAAGCGGACTACCGGGCATTCGCCAGCGGATTCCCATTCCGGCTCACGGAGCACCAGGCGCGCACAATCGACGAAGTGTTGGCAGACCTGGCCTCCGACAAGCCTATGGACCGTGTCGTCTGCGGCGACGTCGGCTTCGGCAAGACCGAAGTTGCCCTGCGAGCCTCGTTCGCGGCCGTACATGACGGCAAGCAGGTTGCCGTCATGGTGCCGACGACGCTGCTGGCGCAGCAGCACGGGCAGACATTCGGGGACCGCTTCGCGGACTGGCCGGTCCGGGTGGAGATCCTGTCGCGCTTTCGTTCCCGAAAAGACGCGCTTGACGTCATCGAGGGCATGCGTCGGGGGATCGTCGATATCGTTATCGGCACACACCGGCTGTTGCAACACACCAAAGACTTCTCCGACGTCGGGCTCGTGATCGTCGATGAGGAACACCGCTTCGGCGTTCGTCACAAGGAAGCGATCAAGGCGCTGCGAAGCGAGGTGGACGTGCTGACGCTCACCGCGACACCCATTCCGCGAACGCTGAACATGGCGCTCGGCGGGCTTCGCGAGATGTCGTTGATCACAACGCCGCCGGCGAAGCGGCTGGCCGTCAAGACTTTTGTGAGCGAATGGAACGACGTCGTCATCCGCGAAGCCGTGCTCCGGGAAATCAAGCGCGGCGGCCAGGTGTATTTCATTCATAACCGGGTGGAGGACATCGACTCCGTCGGGGAGAGGCTGTCGGGCCTCGTTCCGGAAGCAGATATCCGGATCGGCCACGGGCAGATGCCGGAAAGGGAACTCGAGCAGGTCATGCTCGACTTCTATCATCGCCGTTTTAACGTCCTGCTGTGCACGACGATCGTAGAGAGCGGCATCGATGTGCCGACTGCAAACACGATCGTAATCGATCGGGCGGACCGATTTGGTCTTGCGCAGCTGCATCAGCTACGCGGCCGCGTGGGCAGGTCTCACCATCGGGCCTATGCTTTTCTCGTGGCGCCGCCCAGAGCCTCGATGACCGCCGATGCGGTAAAACGTCTGGACGCAATCGATTCGCTCGATGACCTGGGATCGGGGTTCGTGCTCGCGACACACGACCTCGAGATTCGTGGCGCCGGTGAACTGTTGGGTGATGTGCAGAGTGGCCAGATTCAGGAAATCGGGTTCGCCCTTTACACGGATATGCTGGCACGGGCCGTTGAATCGCTGAAGGCAGGCGAGGAGCCGGATCTGGACGGGCCGCTCGATGCCGGCGTCGATATAAATCTGCATGTGCCCGCGTTGTTGCCCGAGGACTACGTGCCCGATGTGCACCTGCGACTGATCATGTACAAGCGCATATCGAGCACCGAAACCAGGGAGCAACTGAAGGACCTGCAGGTCGAACTGATTGACCGCTTCGGCCTGCTGCCGGAGGCGGCAAGGAATCTCCTACGATTGGCGGCCATCAAGCAGGACGCTCTGCGCCTCGGCATCGACAAGATCGACGCATCGGACTCGGGCGGTTATGTACAGTTCGGCAGCCGTAGCCGTGTCGATCCCGTCGCGCTCGTTGGCCTGGTGCAGGAGGACGATCGGACCTATCGAATGCAGAGCGCACATCGGCTGCAGTTTCGCAGCGAACTGAATAGGCCCGAACAAAGATTCAAATTCGTTGCGGATCTGCTTACACTGCTGGTCGCACAACCTGGTCGCGATCAGCAACGGGCGCTGGCCAGCTAGGAGACAAATGAGTAAGTCGACACTATTCATCTTCAACGCAACGATCCTGGCGTTCGCTGCGGTACCGGCGCTTGCCCAGCAGGATACCGGGCAGTTGCCCGGTGATGAAAAAGAACAAGCCGTCGAGCCGATCCGGCGCTACACGGTCGAGTTGATCATTTTCGCCTATGGCGAAGGCGCCACGGCCGGGAACGAACTGTGGTTACCCGACGAGGAGGCGACGGAGACAGGGCCTGTTGGGACAGCCGACAGCTATTTCGATACGGATCGATTCGAGAACCCGGACGAGACCTTAGCCGAAATCGAAACGCCGAACGTCGGGCGCCGTCACATGAACATCGAACTCGCTCTTCTCGACCCCGACGATTCCACGATCGACGAGATTTACGACAAGCTGGTCGAACTCGAAGCTTATGAGCCCATCATGCGGGCGGCCTGGACTCAGGGCACATTCGAGAAATCGTTGACCTCGCCGATCGAGCTGACCGCCCTCGACGATCCGCCACCCGGATTGGAAGGTAGCGTAATGCTCTATCGCGGACGCTACTTGCATATCGTGCTCGATCTGACACTCGATGCGGACTTTGGCGGCAGGCTGCGCGTCGAGGAACGGTCGGACGATGTACCGGTTTTCGGCGATGCACGAATCTCGACCGGCTACGAGCCCGCGCCTCCTCGAATCCACTACCGGATCTCCGAGGATCGCATCATGAGAAATGGAGACATTCGCTACTTCGACCACCCCAGGTTCGGCGTCATCGCCAAGGTGGCCCGTGTCGAGGAACCCGAGGAGCAGATCTTCGACGACACCGACGATTTGCTGCCCGGCTAGTCGTCCAGGACTTTTTGGAGAAAATCCCCGGCGCTCGCGCCGTTATGTCCTGCCTGCATAACGCAGATTTTGAAACCGACGGTAACAAAGCGCGCCACGCTCGACCGCGGATGATGCATGCCCAGATCGCGGACCGCAGATGAAATGCTCGCGGCAAATTCCTTGACGCCCCCTTCGTCCGATGAGTGCGACAACACGATCAGCTTGCCGTTATTTATTCTTGCCGCAACGTCGCTGGCGCGCCTGAGACATCGCCGTATGGCCTGGGCGACGCGCCTGAGACATGTTTCGGCTGCGTGCCGACCGAACACTTCCAGGTAAGCTTCGAAGTCGTCGAGCGTGAAACACACCAGCGCCAGGGTGGTCTTCTCCCTTGCGGCGACGGCCCAGTCGTGAGACAACACGTCGCGAAATGCGTTGCCGTTCAGCAGGCCGGTTACCGGATCGTCCCGCGACAGGTCGCGGATCCTGCGTTTCGCCTTCAGGAGTGCCTGTTGCATCTCGCCGTTGGCCCCGGCGTTGGCGGTACCGCCACGCCAGTACGCGGCATAATACTTCGTATCTTTGCCATCGCCGGGCGATATGGGCCTGAGAATGAGCAGATAGTCACGATTACTCAGCTCCACAGGAATCGAAGTCTCCTGCCCGGAGCGCACCGTCTCGCTGATCTCCAGCGCCAGCTCGCGACCAACGAGTTGTTCCACGACGTCCGCGAACGGACGGCGTACCGTGGATTTCGCTCCTGCGATACTGACGAAAGCGGCATTGCAGAGCACAACCGGCCAGTCAGGTCGATCGATACGGGCGACGATCATCGGTTCCGCGGATCCTTCGATCAGTTGCTCCAGAATCTTGCGTGGCAGCGTGTTCATCGATGCTCCGGATGCAGATTAGCCGATGCACTGTCACGAAAACTGTGATCCCGTCCAAAGGTATTGAGGCCGGTTCTAGCCATCGAGTTCCAGCGGCGGGCGGCCCTGCCAGTCATTGAATCGCCTTGCCGCGGTCTGCCATTCTTCGCTCGCCAGCAGGGACTCCCGGACGACCTGTCCGGTAGCGTGTAGCCGTGCCCGGCGCACCAGCGAGAGGGGATTGGAATAGTCGTTGAGAGCCGACACCGCAGCCTGGGCGGCCGGCCGGTCATTACAGATCAAGACCATGTCGCAGCCGGCTTCCAGGGCCAATCTGGCCCGTTTCGGCATCGTGCCATAACCCTCGGTGGCGCACATGGAAAGGTCATCGCAGAACACGGCGCCATCGAACCCCAGGCGTGTGCGCAGCTCCGACTGAATCCAGTACCTCGAGAAACCCGCCGGCATTGAATCCATCCCGGAATACACGACGTGCGCCATCATGACGGCCGCGATCAATCCGTTGCCGATCAGTTTCTCGTACGGGCGCATGTCGTCGAGGACATCACCGTAGTCACGCCGGTCCGACGGCAGCGTCTCGTGAGAATCGGCGGCAACGGCCCCGTGCCCGGGAAAGTGCTTGGCAACCGCCACCATACCGGCGCTTCGCAGACCACGGCAGAACGCGCCGGCAAGGTCGGCGACGACCTCCGGATCCTTATGGAATGCGCGATCGCCGATGACCCTGCTTACCCCCCAATCGAGATCGGTGCAGGGTGCAAAACTGATATCTATGTCCATCGCCCGCAGCTCCGAGGCGCTCAGCCAGCCGGCAGTCCTGGCCAGGAGTAATGCTTCACCGAGGTCGCTGTCGTATTCGTGGCCGATCCTGCCCATGGCAGGAATTTCGGTAAAGCCGTCACGAAATCGCTGTACCCGGCCACCTTCGTGATCGGCTGCGATCAAAAGCGGCGGGCTGCGAAGGGCACGAATCTCCTTGACCAGATCGGCGAGCTGACCAGGACTCTCGAAATTCCGGCTGAAGAGGATCACGCCGCCGACTGCGGGTTCACGCAGCAGGCTGCGGTCCGCCGGCGTGACGGCAGAGCCTGCGATATCCAGCATGACGGGTCCAAGAGCCATAACGTCCGGCCAGGCGTAATCGAACGCCTAACTTATTACTCTTTTTACTGTTTTTGAAGCAGAGCGATGGACTCGATATGTCCGGTATGGGGAAACATGTCGACGATTCCCGCGGCCGCGAGCCGGTAGCCCCGGGCGCAGAGGTCTCTGAGGTCCGTCGCCAGCGTAGCGGGATGACAGGACACGTAGACGATTCTCGAGGGACCAATCGATCGGATGTGACGAACAACTTCGGGCGCACCGCTCCTCGGGGGGTCGAGCAGTAAAGCGGTCCAGTCGTCGGCCAGCCACGGCTCCGTGCCGTCAATTCGGCTCAGGTCGGCACGGTGAAATTCGACAGCGGAAATTCCGTTGTGCCCCGCGTTTGCCGAGGCGCGGTTGACGAGGCTTTGTTCCCCGTCGACACCGGCTACGTGGCTGCAGACCCTGGCCAGCGGCAGCGAGAAATTACCGATACCACAGAAGAGATCCAGGATACGGTCCTCTTTGTCCGGCTGCAGCAGCTCGAGCGCCGTCACGACCATGCGCCGGTTCACCGGCCCGTTGACCTGGACAAAGTCGGCCGCCTCC
>JBHIDG010000056.1:0-12259 GCA_046760025.1 Woeseia sp.
CGACGCGAATCGCCCGTCCCCTATGAGCCCTTGTTTGCTCGCCGGCCGTCATGCCAATGTCCGCTCCGCGGCCGTCATGCCGATTTCTTCAGCTGGCGTTTCTTGAGATGGATGAGCAGCAGCGACACGGCCGACGGTGTCATGCCCTCGAGCCGCGACGCCTGGCCCAGCGTCACGGGCCTCGCGCTCATGAGGCGCTGCATGGCCTCGGTCGACAGGCCGGTCACGCATCTGTAGTCGAGATCGGCAGGCAATTTCAGTGATTCCTGCCTCGCGTGACGGTCTATCTCACGCTGTTGTCTCTCGACATAGCCCTGGTACTTGGCCTGCACTTCGAGTTGCAGCTCGATCTGCTCGCGCAGCTCCTCGCCCGTCGCATCGTCCCAGTCGCCGCGCCCGACCGTAGACAGCCTGGCGATATCCCGGTAGCTGAGCTCCGGGCGCCGCAGTAGGTCCGAAGCAGGGCATTCCCGCTGCAGCTCGCCGCCGAGAACCTTCCGGTCGTCGGCGTTCAGCTCTGCATTGCGCAGAAATTTCTTCGCCAGGCGCTGCTGTTCCCGTGCAACTGCATCGCGCTTGGATTCGAAGATGCGCCAGCGCACATCGTCGACGAGGCCCAGCTCACGACCGATCGGCGTCAGCCTGAGATCGGCGTTGTCTTCACGAAGCAGCAGTCGATACTCGGCACGACTCGTGAACATTCGATACGGCTCGCTGACGCCGCGGGTAATCAAGTCGTCCGTGAGTACCCCGATATAGGCTTCGTGTCTCGACGGATACCACGCCTCGAGGTCTATTGCGCGTCGGGCAGCGTTAATGCCGGCGAGTAATCCCTGTGCGGCGGCTTCTTCGTATCCTGTCGTGCCATTGATCTGGCCGGCAAAATAGAGTCCGGATACGTACTTCGTCTCCAGGGTCGGGCCGAGATCCCGGGGATCGAAGTAATCGTACTCGATCGCATAACCCGGCTGAGTGATGAGCGCTTTCTCGAAGCCGGGTATCGACCTGACGAACTCAAGCTGCGTTTCATACGGCAGGCTCGTCGAGATACCGTTTGGATAGACCTCGTGAGCGTGCAGCCCTTCGGGTTCGACAAAAACCTGGTGCGATGCCCTGTCCGCGAATCGGACGATCTTGTCTTCCACGGAGGGGCAATACCGCGGGCCGATGCCTTCAATGATTCCCATGAACATCGGCGACTTCGACAGCGAGCCGCGAATGATCTCGTGTGTTTCCTCCGTGGTCCTGGTGATATGACAATCGACCTGTCGGGGATGTTCGGCGCGCGTTCCTATGAATGAAAAAACCGGCCGCGGATCGTCGCCGGGCTGTGGCGTCATCACGCCGAAATCGATCGTTTTACCGTCGAGCCGCGGCGGCGTACCGGTCTTCAGGCGGGCCACGCGAAACGGCATCTCCCGAAGCCGATCGGCAAGGACATTGGACGGCGGGTCGCCGGCCCGGCCACCCGCGCGTTCCGTGCTGCCGACCAGAATACGCCCGCCCAGGAAAGTCCCGACCGTCAGCACGACCGTCCTCGCATAAAACCTCGAGCCCTCCCCGGTTACGACGCCGGCAGCCCGATCGCCTTCCACGATAAGGTCCTCCACCGACTGCTGGGCGAGGGCAAGGCCCGGCTGGTTTTCCAGTACGCGGCGTATCGCCTGCCGATACAGCTGCCTGTCGGCCTGCGCCCTGGTCGCCCTTACGGCGGGGCCTTTGCGCGCATTCAAGGTGCGGAACTGGATTCCGGCCCGGTCGGCCGCCCGCGCCATCGCCCCGCCCAGCGCATCGATTTCCCTGGTCAGATGCCCCTTGCCGATGCCGCCGATCGCCGGGTTGCAGCTCATCTGTCCGAGTGTTTCGAAGTTTTGCGTAATGAGGAGCGTCCCTGCGCCGCATCTGGCGGCAGCGAGTGATGCTTCCGTTCCGGCGTGGCCGCCACCGATAACGATGACATCGAAAATCCGCTTCATGATATTGGTCAAAAAGTGCGCAGCACGAGGCGCGCCATTCTAATGCCGATGCTTTCGCTGCGCCATAACGCTTTACTTAATTTCCGGGAGCCCGGAAGATAGCGGCGCCGTGAGACCACCATTAATCCCGAAAGCCGCGCTCTTCGCACTCTGTGCCATTTCGGCGGCAGACGCGGAGCTCGTGCTCGACGACTGCCGCATCAGCGCCGGCCCGGGCTTCCCCGGCATCAAGGCCCGTTGCGGGACATTCGAAAGGCATGAAAATCCTTCGGATGAGAGCTCTGCGCGGCTGCTTTTGAGCGTCGCTGTCGTCCCGGCTTTGAGCCTCGAGCCGGAGCCCGATCCTTTCGTACCGATCGCCGGCGGACCCGGCCAGTCCACGATCGAATTTTATTCATTGCTGTCGCATGCCTTCGACAGGATAAGGCGGACGCGAAACATAGTCTTGCTCGATCAACGCGGTACGGGCGCTTCGGCGAGAATGGAATGCAACATCGGTGACGAGGTCGTCGAAGGATACGCAACGCCCCGGCAGATCCTCGACGCGACACAAGCCTGCCTCGAGGCACTGCCTCACGATCCCCGGTATTTCACGACCAGCATCGCCGTATCCGATCTCGAAGCTCTGCGCGTCGCGCTCGATGCGCCGCAGTTCAACGTCTACGGCGCTTCCTACGGCACTCGTGTTGCGCAGCATTATGCGCGCCGCTACCCGGACTCCGTACGGACGGTCATACTCGACGGCGTCGTGCCGCCACAGTTGGCGCTCGGTGCCGTCATTGCCATGGAATCCCAAAAGGCCCTGGACAGGATTTTCGATCGCTGCGCGCAAAGCCCCGAATGCGACGAGCGTTTTCCCGACCTCGAGGATGATTTCGCATCGCTGGACGAACTGCTAACGGCGGGTGCCGTCTCTCTTGACATTCCCGATCCGCTGACAGGCGAGTCAACGGCTGTGAATTTCGGAGACGCGGAACTTGCCGGCGCGATACGGCTGTTGAGTTACAACCCGCGGACGGTCGCGCTGATGCCCTTGCTGATTCACGAGGCGGCGAACGCAAACTATGCACCGCTCGCGTCACAGTTTCTGATGGCCATGGAACGCATGACCGATGCGCTTGCGATCGGCATGCACAACGCGGTCGTCTGCACCGAGGATGCGCCATTCTACGGTGGTGAAACGATCGATCGGCACGAGCTCGAATCCACCTACATCGGCGCGATGCAGATCGAGGCGCTCGAAACAATCTGTTCGGTCTGGCCGGCGGGCATGATCGACGCCGAATTCAAGACTCCGCTCGCGACCTCCACGCCCGTATTGCTGTTGTCCGGTGACGCCGATCCGGTTACGCCGCCGCGTTTCGCGGAGCTCGCTGCCGTGGATCTGGATAACGCGCGCCTCCTGACCGGCGTGAACGAGGGTCACGGACAGGCCGCAACAGGCTGCATGCCCGAGGTCATGGGCCGTTTTGTGGCGTCTGCGAGCATCGACGAGGAGACGCTCGACGCCGATTGCCTTGCCCGACGGTCGGCGATGCCTTTCTTTCTGGATTTTTCCGGGCCCAGTCCGTGATCTCCGTCGACGGCCTATACAAGTCCTTCGGCGAGGTAAAGGCGGTCGCGGGAGTCAGCTTCACGGCACAAGACGGCTGCATCACGGGTCTGCTCGGACCCAACGGGGCCGGCAAGTCGACGACGCTCAGGATTCTCTACACGGTGCTGATACCCGATTCCGGCTCCGCCACGATAGACGGCATAGACGTCGTTGCCCATGCCCTGGAAGCCCGCGGCCGTATCGGCACTCTGCCGCACTCTTCCGGCCTGTATCCGCACCTCTCGGCCAGAGAAAACATCGCCTACTACGCCAGGTTATGCGGCCTGTCTGGCGACGCCATCGACGAACGCGTCGCCAAGGTCATCGCCCAACTCGATATCGGCGATTTTGCCGAGCGCCGCAGCAAGGGTTTTTCTCAGGGCCAGAGAACCAAGGTCGCCCTTGCGCGCGCGCTCGTGCACGAACCACAAAACGTCATCCTCGACGAACCGAGTAACGGTCTGGACGTGATGGCGACCCGATCGTTGCGCGACCTTATCCGGCAACTCAAGGACGCGGGCATCTGTGTTTTATTTTCGAGTCATGTCATGCAGGAGGTAGCGCATCTCTGCGACGAGATCGTCATCATCGCCGAGGGGCAGGTCGCGTTACACGACAGCCCCGACGGGATCAGATACGAAACCGGCTGTGACGACCTCGAAGACGCTTTCGTCAAAGCCATCAACCGGGTCCGCACGCCACGATGAGCGCCCTGTCCACCGTTTTTCTGAAAGAGGTGACGGACAACCTGCGCGACCGGCGCACGCTGCTATCCGCATTGCTCATGGGTCCCCTGTTCGGACCGATACTCTTCGCGTTCGTCATCAACATCTCGCTCAAGCAGTCCCTGAGCGATGCCACCGAACCGCTGGAAGTCCCGGTCATCGGCGCCGAACACGCGCCTAATCTCGTTCGTTACCTGGAGAGTCAATACATCGATGTCATCGAGCCGCCGGCGGATCGCCCGGCAGCCATCGAGGCCGTAAAGAACGGCCAGCATGAGCTCGTACTGCTCATACCGGCGACATTCGGCGACGAACTCGCCGACACGGTTCCGGCAAGGATAGAAGTTATTTCGGATCTGGCGAACACCCGGGCGGAGCGCGAGTACCGGCGGGCCATGCAGGCTCTTCGCTCGTACAATCAGGAAATTGCAGCGATGCGGCTCCTCGTCAGGGGCGTCAGCCCGCTCCTGCTTCGCCCGCTCAATATCGACGTAGTCGACGTGTCGACGCCCAGCGGCCGCTCTGCCCTGCTGCTGGGCATGTTGAGTTACTTTTTCCTGTTTGCCCTGTTGACTGGCGGCATGAACCTCGCGATCGACTCGACCGCCGGCGAGCGCGAACGCGGCTCGCTGGAGCCGCTGCTCTGTCTGCCTGTCACACGCGACCAGCTGATACTCGGCAAGATCTTCGCGGCCTGCATTTTCATGGCCGCCTCGCTTTGCCTGAGCCTGGTCTCGTTTTATGTCACGCTTCAGTTCATACCGCTGGAGAAGCTGGGCATGACGCCGAATTTCGGGCTTCTCGTCGTGGGCAAGGCCTTCTTATTGCTGTTGCCATTTACGCTGCTCGGCGCCTCCCTGATGACGCTGGTCGCGTCCTTCACCAGGAGTTTCAAGGAGGCGCAGACCTGGCTGAGCATCGTTCTGCTGGCGCCGACCCTGCCTATTCTAATCGTCAGCATCCTGATGGTGCGGCCCAGCACCGCGCTGATGTTCATACCGAGCCTGAGCCAACATCTTCTGCTCGTCGGCCTCATCAAGAACGAGCCGGCGAATCCGCTACACGTCATCGTTTCGGTCACCGGCACACTGCTTGTCGGCGGGATCCTGACATTCGTGTGTGCCAGACTTTACCGGCGCGAGGGCCTGCTGGGATAAGTCGCCGGGAATGGCGCCCGTCAGGCTATTTGCCGATGCAGAACTCCGAGAAGATTTTCCCCAGCAGGTCGTCTGACGTGAAGGAGCCGGTAATCTCCCCCAGCGCTTCATGGGCCAGGCGCAATTCTTCGGCGAGGAGTTCACCCGCTTGCGATTCCGCGAGCGCCTCGCGGCCCGTCCGGAAATGACCCTCGGCTTTTCTCAGTGCCTCGACGTGACGGCGCCTTGCGGTAAACGCCCCTTCTCCCAGGTTGCCGTGCCCGGCGAGCCGCCGGATCTGATCCCGGAGGGCATCCATACCAGTGCCGGTTCTGGCAGAGATATTCAACACCGCCGGCGCCTCTTTCTGCACGCCGGGTGTTTCCCCGGTCAGGTCGATCTTGTTGCGAATTGCGACGATTGGAACGTCCGCCGGCAACTCTTCGCCCAGCGCCGCCAGTGAATGTTTTTCCTTTGCGCTCGCATCCTGCATCCACAGGACCGCATCCGCGTTTTTGACCGCTTGTCGTGCGCGGCGAATTCCTTCCGCTTCGATCTGGTCTGGATTGTCGCGGAGCCCGGCAGTGTCGATCAGCTCCACCAGCAGGCCGTCGAGGTCGATTTGCTCCCGCACTATGTCCCTCGTCGTGCCGGCAACCTCTGTGACTATGGCTGCTTGCTGGCCGCTCAGCAGATTGAGCAGGCTCGACTTGCCGGCATTCGGTTGCCCCACGATGATCACCTGGTAGCCGTCTCTCAGCACCCGGCCCGCGCGTGCCTCTTCCTTCAGGGCTTCAAACGCTTTGCCGCAGCCGGTGATACGTGCCAGTAGTCGTTCATCGGAAAGGAAGTCTATTTCCTCTTCCGGAAAATCTATCGCGGCCTCCACATGCAAACGGAGGTCGACGAGCTCGTCCTGCAGAGCATCGACCGCGGCAGAGAACGCTCCCGATAATGACCGCAGCGCTGCCCTCGCCGCCTGGGCCGTACCGCTCCCGATGAGGTCGGCGATTGCCTCTGCCTGCGCAAGATCCAGCTTGTCGTTGAGAAACGCCCGCTTCGAGAACTCTCCCGGTTCAGCCTGCCGCGCGCCCAGCGCCACCGCCGCTTCCGTCAGAAGCGCCATGATCATCGGGCCCCCGTGCCCGTGCAGCTCCAGTACCGCTTCGCCGGTGAACGATCCGGGTTCCGGAAAATAGAGCGCCAGTCCCGTGTCGATAGGCTCACCTTGTGCATCACGAAATACTCTCACGGATGCCTGCCGGGGCTGCGGCACGCTGCCCAGCATTTTCCTGGCGATTTCCGGCGCCTCGGGGCCGGAGATACGCACGATGCCAATGCCGCCCGCACCCGGCGGCGTCGTCGCCGCGACGATCGTGTCGTGCGCATAGTCAGGCCTGTCGCTCACAAACCCTCCCGGATCAGGACTTTGGCTTGCCCTTTCCTCTCCTGCTTTCGGCTTCGACAACTTTGTTGATGCGCCATTGCTGCGCTATGGACAGGATGGTATTGGTTACCCAGTACAGCACGAGGCCCGAGGGGAAGAATGCGAAGAATGCGGTGAATATAACCGGCATGACCTGCATGACCTTCGCCTGGACGGGATCGGCAGGCGCCGGGTTGAGCCTGGTCTGGAACAGCATTGCCGCGCCCATGATGAGCGGCAGGATGAAGTATGGGTCCCGGGCAGACAAATCCGTGATCCACAACGCAAACGGCGCCTGGCGCATCTCGACGCTTTCCAGAAGCACCCAGTAAAACGCGAGAAAAAACGGCATTTGAATAAGTATCGGCAAGCAGCCCGCCGCCGGATTGACCTTCTCCCGCTTGTAGAGCTCCATCATCGCCTGACTGAGTTGTTGCCGGTCGTCCTTGTAGCGCTCCTGCAGCGCTTTCATGCGTGGTTGAATCGTCCGCATTTTCGCCATCGAGCGGCCGCTCGCCTGTGTCAGCTTGTAGAAGGCGATCTTGATCAGGACGGTGACCAGAATGATCGACACCCCCCAGTTCTTCACAAGGTTATGAACCTTGCTGAGCAACCAGAATAGCGGCTGTGAGAGGATGGTCAGCCAGCCGTAATCGACCGTCAGCTTGAGGCTGTCGGTAACGTCCTCCAGCTGCCGTTGCAGCTTCGGGCCTACGAACAGCGTCATGTCGAAAGTCGTATCGGCGCCCGGCGCGACGACCCTCGATCGCCCGATCGCGCTGGCAACGGCGATATCGCCTTTCTGTGCCATATTGAATCGATACGTGTCGTCGGCCGGCGGAATAATGGCACTCAGGAAGTGATGCTGGATCGTGGCAATCCAGCCTCCCTGTACGCTCGACGAAAACGGTCCGTCCGAAACCAGATCGTCTCTGCCGAGCTTTTCCGACTTTTCACCATCGTATACGACCGGGCCGTCGAAGGAATAGGTATCGACGTTGAACATCGAGCGCTCTTTGGAGTACGAGCGCCTCTGTATCTGTGCGTACTCCGCGCCGCGCCATTCGTTCGCGCCGCGGTTGATGACTTTGTGCTGCAACCCGACGATGTAACCGCCGCGCCTGAAATGATACTCCTTGATGACCGAGAGACCTTGCCCGTCATTCCAGTTCAGCGGTACGACAAGCTCGTCGTCTCCATCGAGCGCGTAGTCGGTCTTGGTGGTCGCGAAAATTGCCAGGTGGTTTGCCTCCGGTCCGCCACCGGCCCTGCGCAACCCGGACTGAATCAGGCCGAAATTCGTGGGCTCCGTGCTAAGAAGCGTAACGAGCGTGTCGGGCGTGTCCTTGGCAACCGGATAGTTCTTGAGAACAGCCTTTCGAATGGTGCCGCCGTGAGTATCTATCTCCAGGTCGAAGACGTCGGTGCTAACACGAATAAGGCTAGAGACGCGCTTGGTGGGGGCGATATCCGGCAGCTCCGGCGCTTCCTCGACGGCCGGCGCATCAATCTCCGTCTCGGGCGGCAGGGCCGGCAAAGCATCGCTGTCCGTGCCCGGGGCCGGGACCTCTTCGCTGCTGGCTGGACCCGCTTCGCCGGGCGCCGGACCGTAGTCCTGCTGCCATGCCTGGTAGGCAAACCAGACCAGCAGCCCGAAGGCGGCCCACACGAGCAGTCGTTGATTATCCATTCGGCCCGTTCCCGTCGCGAGCGGATTCCGTCAATCCGCTTCGGCATCTTTGCCAGTGTAAGGCGAGGCTGTCAAAGAGCTTAGCGTTAGGCGCGCTGCTTGCAGCAGGTTGGCTCATGACCACGACATCCAGCCCATGTAAATTCGCCCTGTGCATCCGGAAAGACTCGCGCACCACCCTCTTCAGACGGTTCCGCCGAGCGGCCAGACGACAGTTCTTCCTCGAAATCGCCAGGCCCAGCCGGGCGCCCTTGTTGTCGTTTGCGCGTGACACCACGGTGAAGAGCGCGTCCCGACTCTTCATCGCTTTTTTGAATACGCGCCGAAACGACCCGGTGTCAGGCAACCGGCTCTCCCTGCTCAAGCGCAGGCTCTGTATATCTTCCTGACTTGGTTTATTCTTAGACGTAACGGCGAATGCGTAATATTTCTACGGGGACAGTTGCGCACGCCCTTTTGCACGACGTCGCTTGAGCACCTGGCGGCCGGCCTTGGTCGCCATTCGTGCTCTGAACCCGTGCCTGCGCGCCCGCTTGATTCGGCTGGGCTGGAAGGTGCGTTTCATTTGCCTGAACCCTCGAAAAGAAGGCCGGCAAGAGTACGCGTGAGGGGAAATACTGTCAATAGAATGGAGTGTGACAATTCTCTGGCGAACAACAGGAGCCGCTTTTGCTCCATCTCTGGCGAAGCCCTCATAGACGTTATAGACTGACCGCCCTTTAGCGCTTTTTCTTTTAAACAATAATGACCGTTGGGGGATCCTTATTGCAGGCTGACGCCAGTCACTGGAGCCGATGTGTTCGCGTTCTACAGGCCGAGCTTGCAGAACAAGAATTCAATACCTGGATACGTCCGCTGCAGGCCGTCGAGGACGGTCGCGTGCTGCGTCTGCTCGCGCCCAACCGCTTCGTGATCACCTGGGTCGAGCAGCACTATCTTGACAAGATCCGCGAGCTGCTGGATAAGGAATGCGACCCTGTTCTCGAGGTCGGCTCCCGGCAAACTGCTGCCGTCGCAGGTGGTGAAGCTCCGCCAAAGCTGACCGCTGAAGGGGTCCCGCCGATTGCCAGCCGGCTGAACCCGGCTTTTACCTTTGCCGCCTTTGTCGAAGGCAAGAGCAACCAGCTGGCGAGAGCGGCCGCAAGCCAGGTCGGCAGGAACCCCGGCAAGTCATACAACCCGCTCTTTATTTATGGTGGCGTAGGGCTCGGTAAGACGCACCTCATGCAAGCCGTAGGGAATGCCCTGCTAAGCAATGGCCCCTCTGCGAAAGTGTGCTACCTGCATTCGGAACGCTTCGTTGCCGATATGGTCAGGGGCCTGCAGCACAATACCATTTCAGAGTTCAAGCGATTTTATCGATCGCTCGATGCGTTATTGATTGATGATATCCAGTTTTTCGCCGGCAAAGAGCGCTCCCAGGAGGAATTTTTTCATACGTTCAATACGCTACTCGAAGGACACCGGCAGATCGTACTGACCTGTGACCGCTACCCGAAGGAGGTTGCCGGCCTGGAGGAACGACTCAAGTCCCGGTTCGGTTGGGGCCTCACGGTCTCTATCGAGCCCCCGGAGCTGGAGACATCGGTCGCTATCCTGATGAGCAAGGCCGAGGCTAAAGGCGTCGCTCTGCCGGAGGAAGTGGCTTTTTTCATTGCCAAGAGAATCCGCTCTAACGTTCGTGAGCTGGAAGGGGCGCTGCACCGCGTCATGGCAAATGCTGAATTTACACGTCGGCCTATCAGTCTGGATTTTGCAAAACACGCTTTAAAGGATTTACTCGCCTTACAGGACAGGCTGGTCTCTATCGAAAACATCCAGAAAACCGTTGCTGACTATTTCAAGATTCGAGTTGCAGACCTGCTCTCGCAGCGGCGAACCAGATCGATCGTGCGACCCAGACAGATCGCGATGGCGCTGGCCAAGGAACTCACGAATCACAGCCTGCCGGAAATCGGCGATGCCTTTGGCGGCCGGGACCACACAACAGTGTTGCATAGCTACCGGCGCATAGCGGCCTTGCGGCCGATCGAGAATCGGGTCGATGAAGACTATCGGAACCTGTTGAGAACTCTGACAGGATAATGTGTGCGGGCTGTGGATAAGCTGCTCGGCCGATGTTATCCACAGATCATACACAGGTGCCGCAGAAGCGGCACCGCCCATCAGCATTGCGAAAAATACATCTAAGTACTTGATTTCACAGTAAAAATTTTACTTATCCACAGTTTCTGGCCTTACCTATAACAGTAATAACAAGCTTATTGCCAATACTTACTAACAGGAGATATTAATGAAATTTACGGCTACTCGCGAAGCGCTCCTGAAGCCGCTGCAGGCTGTTATCGGCGTTGTCGAGCGACGCCAGACAATGCCGGTACTCGCGAACGTGTTGCTGGTAGCAAAGGACGACAATGTGGCCGTAACGGCCACGGACCTCGAGGTCGAGCTCGTCGCCAACGCGACTGTCGATGTTGCCGGCGGCGGAGAAGTAACAGTCCCGGGCCGAAAGCTCCTGGATATCTGCAGGGCATTGCCGGAGAAAGCATCGCTGGCGGTGCAGCTGAGCGGCGAAAAACTGAGCATTAAATCCGGCAGAAGCAAGTTTACGCTGACGACACTGCCCGCGGCTGACTTCCCGACGGTAGAGGACATTCACGCGGCGCAAACACTATCTTTGCCTCAGGCAACCCTCGGGTCGCTGCTGGACAAGACATATTTCTCCATGGCTCAGCAAGACGTACGGTATTACCTCAACGGCCTGCTCGTGGAAACTGACGGCAAGTACCTGCGTGCAGTTGCAACGGATGGCCACCGCCTGGCGCTTAGCGAGGCTCAGCTGGACGGCAAGAAAATGCCGGAGCAACAGGTTATCGTGCCACACAAGGGGGTGCTGGAACTGCAGCGGTTGATGACGGGCGAAGGCGATGTCAGTCTGCAGCTCGGCAGCAATCACATCAGGCTGGAACTGGACGGGATTCGTTTTACGTCGAAGCTGATCGACGGGCGATTCCCGGAGTACGAGCGGGTGATACCTCAGGACACCAGCAATCAGCTGGTCGCCGACAGAGCGCTGCTCAGGGGGGCCCTGCAACGGACGGCGATATTGTCTAACGAAAAATATCGTGGTATCCGCCTGATTATCCGGGACAATGGTCTCGTTCTGCAGGCGCATAACCCGGAGCAGGAAGAGGCGGAGGAAGAGCTGGAAGTGAACTACAAGGGCGAAGATATCGAGATCGGCTTTAATGTTAATTATCTGCTGGATGCATTGGGCGCTATCGACGCCGATGAAATTACCCTGTCCGTTGTGGATAGTAACTCCAGCTGTCTAATGCGTGAGCCGGGCAATGACGATAGCAAATATGTGGTCATGCCGATGCGGCTGTAGGCGGGACACCGGAATCGTTTGCCCCTTAAGGATTTTAAAGCCGGTAACTTTCGCTGTCTGACGAAAGTCAGTTTAGAGGCAAACCGGCGGTTCAATCTCATCTATGGGCCGAACGCGGCCGGCAAGACCAGTATTCTCGAGGGCATAGCTTACCTCGGGCGAGGCAAGTCCTTTCTAGGTGCCAAGCCGCAGCACCTGGTTCAGTACGGGGCCAGGAAATTTCAGCTGCACGGCAAGATAGATACCGGCACAAGGCTGGTGACCGCGGGCGTATGCAACAGCGGGGCCGGCCTGGAAGTCAAAATAGACGGTGATCGCCAG
>JBHIDG010000057.1:0-12199 GCA_046760025.1 Woeseia sp.
GGGCTGGTGGAACACTATGGTGCTGACAGGGTGCCTCCTGATGCGCCGATTCCGGCACATTTGCTCGGCAACATGTGGGCGCAGCAGTGGAACTTTCTTTATGATCTTTTCGAGCCCTACCCGGGCGTGGCCGACCTCGACGTCGACTCTGCGCTGGCGGAACAGGAATACACACCGGTACAAATGGTCGAGTCGGCTGAGCGATTCTATGTCTCCCTCGGGCTTCCCGAATTGCCGGATACGTTCTGGGCGCGGTCGATGTTTTCGAAGCCCGCCGACCGCGACGTTGTGTGCCACGCCAGTGCCTGGGGGCTCGACGGTGGCAAGGACCTGAGAATCAAGATGTGCATCAAGCAAACATACGATGAGTTGCGGGTGATCTATCACGAACTCGGCCATAACTATTATCAGGGCGCTTACAGCAATCAGCCGCCCCTGTTCCAGGGTGGCGCACATAGTGGATTCCACGAAGCCATCGGCGACACCGTGACTTTGTCGATGACGCCCGACTACCTGCGTGAGGTCGGTCTTGTTTCCGCGGTTGAGGACAGTCCCGAAGCGGTGATCAACCGGCAAATGCAACAGGCGCTGTCGATCGTCGCAGCACTGCCATGGACCAAACTCCTCGACGAATGGCGCTGGCGTGTTTTTTCAGGCGAGATTCAAGCGGCGAATTACAACAAGACCTGGTGGGACTTGCGCGAGGACTATCAGGGAGTGGCCGCGCCCGTTCCGAGGAACGAGGACAATTTCGATCCGGGTGCCAAATATCATATTCCCGCCAACGTTTCATATACCAGGTATTTCCTTGCGCGCATTCTCCAGTTCCAGTTCCATCGCGCACTGTGCCAGGCTGCTGGCTTTGATGGGCCCCTGCATGAATGCTCGATTTACGGCAGCAAGCAAGCGGGCGCCAGGCTGCAGGCGATGCTCGAGGTCGGTCAAAGCGAACCGTGGCAGTCTACACTGGAGAAGCTGACAGGCACGCGCGAGATGGACGCAACCGCTATCATCGATTACTTTGCACCGTTGATGAAATGGCTCAAGGCGCAGAATCAGGGTCGAAGCTGCGGCTGGTAATCGGGACGGAAAAGGCGCACGGACCCCCCGGGGTCGTCCCCCTTTTCTACTGCCCTAAACACTTCCCGGCGTAGGCGAGTTCCTGGCCGGCATTTTTCATGACGCAGGCGTTGCTGTAGGTGTTACCGTCGCGCGCGCACACCGGCGCATAAACGCGCGGGCAATTCCGTCCGTGCGAGGCGCAGAGCCCCGCATGCCGGATTCGGACGCCGTTGCGCTCCGCCTGGCAGGCGTTTCCATAAGTCAGTTCGTCGAAACCGCAAACCGGCACGAAAAGACGCGGGCATTGCCGGACATTGCACGCACCTTCGGTAAACGTCTCGACACCGGCCGCGTCCGCCTTACAGGCGTTGGCGAATGTTCTGCCATCCTCGCTGCAAACAGGCACGTAGACTTCCGGACAGTTGTCTACGTCACAGATTCCGGTGCGCTGAACGGGCACGCGATCGACCTCGGCCTCGCACTGATTCTTGTATGTCCGCGCATTCATGCCGCACACGGGTTCATGCACATCCGGGCATCCGCTGGCGGTGCAGGCCCCCAGGCTCGCTATCTCGATACCGGCGCTCAGTGCCAGGCACTCATTGTTGTACGTAATGCCGTCGACGCCGCAGACCGGATCGACTTCGTCCGCACACGCTTCGGTGACTTCGGGGCACATCCCCTGCGACACGACGGAAACGCCCGCTGCTTCGGCAAAGCACTCGTTACTATAAGTATTGCCGTCCATGCCGCACACGGGTTTGAATTCTTCGGTGCAGGCAGCAGCATCCGCGCAAACGCCCTGGGACGCGACTTCGACGCCCGCGGCGCGGGCCACGCAATCGTTACTGTATGTCTTGCCGTCGGTGCCGCAGACCGGATCGTATTGCATCGTACACGCCACGTCTTCGGCCTGTTCGGCAAAGGCCGGATTGCCTGAAGCAATCAACGAAGCGGAAACGCAAAACAGAAACTGTCTGATTGCCGTGCTGTATATCATCGAAGCGGTTTATTGCAGGGGTTACATTCTATAGATGGATCCGGGGTTGACGGGTTTCTTCATCGCGGAATTGCGCTTCCCCAGTAATTGTAGGAAAGAATTCTCAAGCCCGGAATGTACTTCCTCTCATCCCACACGATCTCGAATCCGCCGGCGTGGATTATTGAAGGAATGTCGCGGTTCATATTGCAACCGCCGGCAACCTTGCTCCATCCGGTGTTGAGTCTGTCCTGCCACCGCCGAACACCCGCATCGGGTGCAGCACCGTGTTCGCAAAACAACAAACGCCCGCCAGGCTTCAATACCCGGCGCATGCCTTGGAGCGCTGTCACGGCGTCCGGGATCGTGCACAGCGTATATGTCACCAGAACCGTGTCTACGCTTTTCGAATCAATCGGGATTTCCTCGCCGGGTAGATCGATAAATTCCAGGTCCAGACTCAGGCCCTCGAGATTCTGGGCCGCAAGCTTTCTCATACTGTCAGATGGCTCCAGGCCCCAAATTTTACCGATTTTCCTTTGGTCGTAAAAAGGCAGATTCAAACCGCTGCCAATACCGATCTCGAGGACGTCACCCTCGGCCAGGGGCACGATCTTCTCCCGCTGTTGGCACACCGGCTTTGTCGAACAGGCGAGATCAGTCAAGCGTGGCAGTACTCGCTCTTCGTACCAGTTCACCGTGTTGCCTCACTCAGGCTGCCCACCATAGCTTCATGTTCGAACAAAACCAACTCGCTGATACTGACGAGCTCAATGCCTTGATCGAGCAACCTCGGAATTTCCCGCTCCAGAAACGCAAGGGTTGAAGGATACGGGTGACCGATTCCCACCGCTGCGCCATTTTTCCTTGCCAGTTCCTTGAGGCGGCGGAATTCTCTTTCGACGGTTTCAGGCAGTCTATCGGAATCCAGAAATACATCCCTCTTAGCCGCCGGGACTCCGGTTTGGCCGGCAAGCTGCAGCGCGATGCTTTCATGCGTCGTGTAGCTGTCAATGAATATTAGCCTGTCGCGCTTCACGATCTCTTCCATCAGCCAGCGCATGTGCCCCGGATGTCGGGTCAGCAAGCTCCCCCTGTGACTGTTTACGCCGATGGCATGCGGGACCGACTCGAGACTCTCCGAGAAGGTCTGCGCTAACTGTGCCCTGCTCATGTCCAGCAGGATTCCACCTGGCTCTGCATGGCCATTTGCCGATATCGATTCGAGCGGCAAATGCAGCAGCACCTCCTTTCCGTTTGCGAAAGCGGTCTCGGCAAGCTTCCGGCCGCGCGGCGTCGCCGGCAGAATCGCGCACGCCACGGGGCCCGGCAGATTGATCGTCCGCCGCCCCGCCTCAAGCTGATAACCGAGGTCATCGATGATGATGGCGATACGGGGAGCTGCCGCGGGTTGCATCTCCGCAGCGGCAACGGAAAAGACGACTGAGGCCCCGAAAATGAGGCTGACGCGGCCGATCATTCTGCTTTGCTTTGCATCACGCTCTTGGGGTCAAGCAATGCCAGCGCTTCCCTTAGCTGCGCATCCTGCTCGGAATCGGCCCGCGACCGAAACCGGATTTCGGAAGCCATACGGGTTTCTGCCACAACGATATCCGGGGATATACCCGTGCCCTGAATGGAATCGCCTAAGGGCGTGTAGAACCGGGATGTCGTTAACTTTATCGCCCTGCCTTTCGATAGGGGTATTACCGTCTGGACCATTCCTTTGCCGAACGTGGCCTCACCGACCACCATCGCACGATGATGATCCTGCAGGGCCCCGGCAACAATCTCGGATGCAGATGCCGATCCACTGTTGACGAGAACGACCACCCCGGCGCCATCCAGAACATCACCATGGTGCGCTTTCCTCGTGAATCGCGATTCCGCCGTGCGGCCGTCTGCGGTCACGATGACGCCCCTGTTCAGGAAAAGGTCCGACACGTCAACCGCTGCATCGAGAACACCGCCAGGATTATTGCGGAGATCCAGAATCAGGCCATCCAGCATGCCGTTTTTCTGGTCCTGCATGTCATCTATCGCGCGGCTCAGTTCTTTTGCCGTCGTTTCATTGAACTGGCTTACCCGAACGTAACCGATCGCCGGTTCCAGGATTTCGTGACGAACGCTCGCAACACGAATATTTTCCCGCAGCAGGTCGAACACTATCGGCAGCACCTCGCCCTTCCTGGCTACCGTGATCGTGACGCGTGTACCGGCCTGGCCGCGCATTCTCGAAACGGCTTCGACAAGGCGATCTGCGTCAACTGGCTTGCCGTCGATGGCGACAATTATGTCGCCGCCGATGATTCCGGCGCGCTCGGCAGGCGTGTCGTCTATCGGCGCGATAACGGTGACAATGCCTTGCTGCGTACTGACTTCGAGACCGACACCGGTGTAGCTGCCGGAGGTCCCGACGCGTATATCCTGATACTGCCGGACATCGAGGTATTGTGAATGGCTGTCCAGATCGGAGACCATGCCGCGAATGGCGCTTTCGAGCAGGACAGTGTCATCGACAGGCTCTACATAATCCTCTTTAACCCGCTGCATCACTTCTGCGAACAGTTGAGCCTTCTCTGAGGACAGTTCCGACAAGGCCGGTTTGCCCAGTTTCGCGAACATGCCCCCGCCCAGGGACAGGCCGAGCCCCATGGCTGTCCCGATAACGATCACCAGAATGCTTCTGGTCTGTAGTGTCATCCGAATCCCCTGCGGCGCAGCCTGCAATGAGCCGATTGACGATAGCACAGGCCGGTAGGGCTTGACATGATCATCCCGATTTAGGCCGCCGGGTAACCCAGTGCCTCGGGTTGATCGGACGCGTTCCCTTACGAATCTCGAAATACAGACTCGCCTGCTGCTGCCCCCCACTGTCCCCGACCGTCGCTATGACATCGCCCGGCGCCACCCACTCGCCCCCGCTTTTCAGGATTGTTTCGTTATATCCGTACAGCGTCATGAAGCCCTCGCCATGATCGACGATCACGAGCAATCCCAGACCGGCCAGCCAGTCCGCAAAAATAACCCGGCCATGGTACACGGCCCGCACTTCACGTCCCCGGGGGGCCGCCAGCACCACGCCGTTCCATTTCAGGCGACCGCTGGCGCGCGGCTGGCCGAAATCATGTACGAGCCGGCCCGCGACCGGCCAGGTCAGGCGGCCTTTCAGCTCGCTGAAAGGTTCCTCCGAGGTGATCGGATAGTCGGACAGGATGCTGGTCAGCTCGGCAATAAGTCTGGCGAGATCTTTTTCCTGGGCTGCGAGCCGTTCGACTTCGTTCCCTTCCTGTTCGATTCTGGTGTTCAGCGCGGCAAGGAGAGTCTGTCGCTTCTCCTGCTCCCTGTTTAACTCTACGAGTTCCACGTACCTGGCTCTTGCGAGGCCGGCCAGGCGGTTTTCCTCGTCGGCCGCCCTGCCGTGCAGCTCGTCCAGTTCATCGAGATACCGTCTTACCTTCGCGATATTTTGGCCACGATACTCGCTGAGATAGCGATAATAGACCATCATCCGGCCGGCGGTCGCCGGGTCCTGTTGATTGAGCATGAGCTTGATGCGCTCCTGATTACCACTCGAATATGCCGCCTGAACCTGCGCGCCGAGCTGTCTGGTCTCCTCGTCGAGCTCCGCCTGTCGCTTTTTCAGTTTAGCTTCGAGGCTCGCCTTTTTTTTCTCGCTGAAGTGCTTTTGTGTCTCGATCTCTTTCAGGCGTACGCGCTTTTCCGATATCTGTACTTCCGCTTTCTGCAGCTCCCCCGTAATACGGTCCCTGTCTGCAGCCCGCCTGTCCATGCTTTTCTTGAGCACGGATATCTTCTCCCGCACGGTCTCCAGCTCACGCTCTTTGACCTTGGCGAGCTCCTCCCCGCTCTCCTGCCCCCGGATTCCCGTGGCTGGCGCGAGCATCCCCAGAAGCAGGGCGCTGCAGAACAAGAATCGCGCTCTCATGGCCGGGAGTCTACCCCGAATGTTTCATCAGTTGCTGCGAAAGATCGCTTATAATGGCTCGCCTTTGTCCCACGTTGCTCGGCCCAAATCGATTTTCCCTTGACTCGCCAATGAACACTTACCTGGAATTTGCCGGCAACCATCCTCTGCTTGTCAGCGCGCTCGTATTCAGCTTTTTCATTCTGATATTCACAGAACTTCAGCGCAAGGCCCGGGGACTGACAAATTTGGAGCCGGCCGAGGCCGTCAAATTGATTAATGCCGATGCAGTCGTCATCGACCTGCGTAGCGCCGAGGCGTTTGCCAGGGGTCATATCGTCAACGCCAAGAACATCCCTTTCGACGAGCTCAACGCCAATCGCGACAAAATTTCGAAGTATGCCAAGAAACCCATCGTCGCCGTCTGCGATGCCGGCACGACATCAGGCAAGGTGGTTGATTCTCTGCGTAAGTCCGGAATCGAGAATGTTTATGGCTTAAAGGGTGGAATCAACGCCTGGACAGGGGCAAACCTCCCGCTTGTGACCGCAAAGAAAACAAAGAAAAAATCCTGATTTCGACTTATTTATTCAAGCACGGGAAGATCTAATGGCCGAACAGCAAACCGCCGACAAACAGATAACCATTCAGAAGATATATTTGAAGGATTTCTCGTTCGAGTCTCCGAACACCCCAACCGTTTTTACCTCGGGTGAATGGAGCCCCAAGACAAACCTCAATCTCCGCAGTTCGCATCAGAAATGCGAAGGCGACCAGAGCGAAGTCGTATTGACGATTACGGTCGAAGCCAAGCATGAAGACAAGACGCTTTTTCTCGTCGAGCTACATCAGGCCGGGCTGTTTCAGATATCGGGTTATAACGACCAAGAGATGAGCGCGATCGTCGGCAGCTTCTGCCCGAACGTGCTGTTCCCGTATGCGAGGGAGTCCGTTGCGGCGATCATCTCCAAAGGTGGCTTCCCGGAATTCCTGCTGCAGCCAATCAATTTCGATGCGCTCTACGCACAAAGCCAGCAACAACGAGCGCCCGAGGCCGTGAAGGGCGCCGGCAACGGTGGTGGTAACGGAGGCGGCAGCTGATCGACGCTGACAAAGATCAGCCAATCGCGATCATCGGTGCCGGTTCCTGGGGCACGGCGTTGGCGCTTCAGCTCGCCCGCGGCGACCGTATCGTCGAGCTATGGGATATCGATACCGATCATCTCGGCAAAATAGCCGAAGCGCGCGTCAACGAACGCTATCTGCCCGGAACAGAATTTCCCGATAACCTCCACCCGGAAATGGATCTTGAGAAGTGCCTCGATGACGTCCGGGATATTCTGATCGTCGTGCCGAGCCATGGATTTCGACAAACCTTATTGAGATTACAGCCCTTGCTCGCCGACGACATGCGAATTTGCTGGGCGACCAAGGGATTCGAGCTGAGCACCGGACTGTTGCCGCATCAAGTGGCGGAGGAAATCGTCGGTTCGGACCGACCGATGGCTGTCCTGTCCGGGCCGACCTTTGCCAAGGAAGTCGCGGCCGGCCTGCCCACCGCGATGACGATTGCCGCAAACGACAACCAATTCGCCAGCGACCTCGCTGAAGAGATATCCGGCGACAGCTTTCGCGCTTACACGGCGAAAGACATGATCGGTGTCGAGGTCGGCGGCGCAGTAAAGAATGTGCTCGCCATCGCCGCCGGTCTCTCCGACGGCCTGGGCTTCGGAGCAAATACCCGGGTTGCCCTGATCAACCGGGGTCTCGTGGAAATGACCCGGCTCGGTCTCGCCCTCGGCGCGAAGCCCGCGACATTCATGGGGCTCGCCGGCATGGGCGATCTCGTCCTGACCTGCACGGACAACCTCTCCAGGAATCGTCGCATGGGACTGGCGCTGGCCGCCGGCAAAACCATCGACCAAGCGCAGCAGGAAATTCAGCAGGTAGTCGAAGGCGTACTCGCCGCCAAAGCCGTCCGCAAAGTCGCACAACGCGAGGGTGTCGAGATGCCTATCTGTCTCGTGCTTCATCAGATTCTCTACGAAGACCTCGCGCCGCGCGAAGCCGTGACTGCGTTGATGGGCCGCGCGTTGAAATCCGAATAGACCCAATATAGACACCCTGTACTCACTTTCGCTTGTCGTCGCCCTGCTTGCCGGGGCAGCCGCAGCCTGGCTCTCAGTCAGGGCAACGCGATTGTCGATTGCATTCAATGTCACCGCCCTGTTGTCCGGTGCGTTGTCGGCTTACGTGCACTTTCAATCCGGCCACCGCGGCGACACCGTATCGAGCTTCCTGATGAACCACAAAGCGTATTGGCTCGTATTGGTTTTTGTCTTGTTCTCTCTTATTGCCCGGCTTCGAACCCCACCTGTCTCCACGCCTCGTAAATAACGACGGCCGCCGCGTTCGACAGGTTCAGGCTGCGGCTGTCCTCACGCATCGGTATTCGCAAACGTTGCTTCGCCGGAAGCGACTCGAGGATCTCCGCGGGCAAGCCGCGCGTTTCCGGGCCGAACAGGAAGACATCTCCCGACCTGAAGTCCGGCTCTGTATGTACGGTCACGCCGCGGGCGCTCAACGCATATACCTTTCTCGGGGAAACTCTTGTCAGGCACTCTTCAAGACTGTCATGCGTCTCCACCTCGGCAAATTCGCGATAGTCGAGCCCCGCGCGCTTCAGCCGCGGCTCATCGAGCTCGAAGCCCAATGGCCTGACGAGGTGCAGCTTCGTGCCGGTATTTGCGCAAAGGCGTATGATGTTGCCGGTATTCGGGGGTATCTCCGGCTGATAGAGAATTAGGCTGAACACTCTCCTGATTGTAAACTCCGTGAACAGAATTCCGATACATGGCCCTGGCAGTCAACCCTGAGGAAAACCCCTTAAGCATCGAGTTCTGCGGCATGACACTGTCATCGCCGATCGTCCTGCTGTCGGGCTGTGTCGGTTTCGGTGAGGAATACACGCGCATAGAAGGGTTTTCCAATCGCGATGCCGGCGCCCTTGTCTTAAAGGGGACCACCAAAGAGCCGCGACTCGGCAACGCGCCCCACCGGGTCTGCGAGACGCCGATGGGCATGCTCAACTCGATCGGCCTGCAAAACCCCGGCGTCGACGAGGTGGTCGACCAGATACTGCCTAATCTGGACTTCGGCGAGACTCGCTTTATCGCCAACGTCTGTGGGTCAACCATCGAAGAGTACGCCTACGTCACAGAACGATTCGATGATTCGCCGATCGATGCGATCGAGATCAACATTTCCTGCCCGAACATCGAAGAAGGCGGAGTCTCCTTCGGCAACTATCCCGACATGTCCGCCAAGGTCGTCGATGCCTGCCGCAAGGCAACAAGGAAACCCATCATTGCCAAGCTGTCACCGAACCAGACCGACATAAGGGAAAACGCGCGCCGCTGCATCGAGGCAGGCGCAGACAGCCTCGCCGTCATCAACACGATCTCGGGAATGGCGATAGATATCGAAGAGCGCAAACCGGTAATCGGCAACGTCAAGGGCGGCCTGTCCGGCCCGGCGATAAAACCGATTGCCCTTTTGAAAGTGCACCAGGTTTACGAAGTTGCGGCACTGAATAACATACCAATCATCGGACAGGGCGGCATCACGACAGTCAAAGACGCGCTCGAGTTCATCATCGCGGGCTCGACCACGATCGGCATCGGCACCGCTCTATTTTACGATCCGCTGCTCTGCCCGAAAGTCAACACCGGCATCGCAGATTATCTGATTCGCCACGACATACGGTCGGTAAACGAACTCGTTGGCTCACTTGCCGGTTGATTTCGCCCGTTCCGGCTGGCAGCCGTCAATCCAGTTCTAGGCTCTTGATTTTACGCGTCAGCGTATTTCGGCCCCAGCCGAGCAATCTTGCTGCATCCTGACGGCGCCCTTTCGACTGATTGAGCGCTATTCGGATCAGGGTGCGCTCGAATTCGGGCAGGGCTGACTCCAGCAGTGGACCGCTCTGCCGACTGCTCAGTTGCTGTTCGGCCCAGTTCGCGAGGCTCCGGGTCCACTCTTTGCCGGCCCCTCTGGCCGACGCCCGACCGCCGAGGTCCTGTGGTATGTCCGGGGCGCTGATGACGCTACCGGGGGCGGTCACGGTAAGACGGCGCGTGGCGTTGACGAGCTGGCGTACGTTGCCCGGCCACTCGTACGCCTGCAGGATTTCCACCGCCTCGGGGTTGATCGTCTTTGCAGGAGTACCGAGTTCCCTCGCAGCATCTGCAAGGTAGTGGTCGAGGAGTAACGGTATATCCTGCGGTCGTTGTCGAAGCGGCGGTGTGTTGATCCGGATGACGTTGAGCCGGTGAAACAGGTCTTCGCGGAAGCGGTGTTCGTTGACGGCGCGCGCGAGGTCCTGGTTTGTAGCCGCGATGACCCTCACGTCGACCCTGATTGAAGTCTGGCCACCGACCCGGTAGAACTCGCTCTCGGCCAGCACACGCAGCAATCGCGTCTGCAGGGCGGGCGACATGTCCCCGATCTCATCGAGGAACAGCGTGCCGCCATCGGCTTGCTCGAAGCGACCGATGCGCCGCGATTCTGCGCCGGTGAACGCCCCCCGTTCGTGCCCAAACAGTTCGGACTCGAGGAGTTCTGACGAAATTGCAGAAGTATTAAGTGCGACGAATGGCTTGTTCGCCCTGGGGCTGTGCTGATGCAAGGCGCGGGCAACAAGCTCCTTGCCGGTACCTGATTCGCCCGTGATCAGTACCGTCATGCTCGAACGCGCGAGGCGGCCGATCGAGCGGAAGACTTCCTGCATTGCCGGCGCTTTGCCGATCAGGCTCGGTATGTCCTGTTCTCCCTTTGCGTCATCGTGCGAGATCTGCCTGCCGTTCTTGCCCGCGGCCTTGGTCACGAGCTCGATCGCTTCGTCGAGATCGAAAGGTTTGGGCAGGTATTCGAACGCGCCGCCCCGGTAGGCGGCCACCGCGTGATCGAGGTCCCCATGCGCGGTTATGACGATAATCGGCAGATCGGGACAGCTGCGGCTGACCCGGTCCAGCAGCGCGATACCGTCCATGCCCGGCATCCGCACATCCGTAATCAGAACGTCCGGGCTGCTGTGGCCTATTGCTTCGAGCAGGTGTTCGGCGCGATCGAAACTCCGCGCTTCCATGCCGGCCTGGCGCAGTGCTTTCTCGAGGACCCAGCGTACCGAGTGGTCATCGTCGACCACCCACACGTTTAGTGTCCGGTCAGCCATCGAGAGGGATCCTGATAAAAAACACCGTCCGTCCCGGGCGGCTCTCGAACTCGATCAGACCGTTGTGGCGGCTGACCAGTTCCTGTGCAACCGGCAGCCCGAGGCCCGTGCCGTCCGGTCGGTTCGTGACCAGTGGATAGAAAACGGAGTCCTGTAGATCCGCCGGTATGCCCGGCCCGTCATCCTCGATTTCGATGCTGGCGATCGCCTTGTGCCGGATATCTCCGATCGTGAAATTCATGACGGCGCGACTTCGAAGGACGATGTTGCCCTGCCCCCCCAGAGCACCGACGGCGTTTCGCACGACGTTGAGAATAGCCTGCACCAGCTGATCGCGATCCAGGTCGATCGATGGCAGGCCCGGGTCATAATCGCGCCGTATCTCGAGCCCATCGCCGACTTCCGCCTGGATCAGCCGCACGACGTATTCCAGCAGCTCATGGACATTGCACGGTTGTTTGTTGGGTCGCCCTCCGGGGCCGAGCAACGTGTCTACGAGGCCGGCAAGGCGGTCCGCTTCGCTGATGACCACGCTCGTGTATTCCCTGAGCTCTGCCGATCGGAGCTGCTTGCCGAGCAGCTGGGCTGCGCCGCGGATGCCGCCAAGCGGATTTTTGATTTCATGAGCCAGTTGGCGAATCATCTGGCGGCCTGCGCCGTGCTGGACGAGTAACGCGTTTTCGCGGTTGATCTTCAAGCGGCGCGTTACATCCACCATTTCGACCAGCAGGCAGTCAGGCAGCTCGGCGGCGTCGATCGAGGATACCCGGAAGTCGACCATGCGGTCCTCTGCGTTCGCTTCGGTCGGCCCGAGGCGTACCTCGGTCGCATATGTCTGGCCGGTGTCCAGAACGCGACAGAGAAGGCCCTGGAATTCGGCGTCGTCGTCGACGAGTTTCAACAGTGGCTTTCCGCGCGCCCTGTGCCGGCTGATACCGAGCAGGTTTTCGGCGGCGGGGTTGAGTTCGGTAATCAGCAGATTCTGATCGAGAAGCAC
>JBHIDG010000058.1:0-12161 GCA_046760025.1 Woeseia sp.
GAAAACGACAAGGTGTCACCATTCGGGATTTCATCATTCGTATTCAAATCATAACTTTATCAATGATCTCGGGCGGTCTCGTGCAATATTCAGGCTAGTTCGAATCCCGGCGACTCTGCGATCCCCTGCGAATCTAGTCGATATCCTGGTCAAGCTGATCCTCCGCCTGTGAGGTGTCCTCCACAGGCGGCTCGATTGCGCCGGCATCGGGTTGCACGCTTTCGGTCTCGCCGTCGGTGCCGCCCTGCTCGCCCGGTGGCAGATCCTCAAAGACGCCGAGATACTCCGCTTCTTCTCTTCGACGCCGCTCCTCGGCTGCACGCCGTCTGGCTTCGGCCGCGGCCTGCTGAGTCCGCCGCAAAGCCTTTCTCTTGCGTTCGGACTGCGCTTCCAGCTCTGCGCGCCGTGCTCTTTGCTCTTCCGCCGCGATGCGATTGATTGCCTCGCGCGCATTAACGCAATCGGCCTCATACTTGGACATGTTGCGGTTCTCGCCGCAACGAATCATCGTGGCCTCGAGCAGAATACGGTTTTCGAGAAACTCGGCGACCGACCTCGGGGGCGGCTCTCTGGCACAGCCGACCAGCAGACCGAAGCCGCCGCAAATAATCGTCAGACGCGTTGCTATCATTGACTTTGAGTCAACCCTCCGGATTCCTGATGCCCAGGCTACAGGGCTCGTAGCTAAATATTACCATCGGCATCGGCACACAATGTAGTTGCAGTTCGCAATTAGCGCAGCTTGCGACGCGGCCCGACCCCCTATTTTCCGTCCATTTGTTATATTGGCGCGTCCCGGGGGCCAGGAGACTGCTTGAGCGTGTCGGATTCCAACCAGTTTTCCTTACTCGGACAACGTCGCTTTGCTCCCTTTTTTATCACGCAGTTTCTCGGCGCTCTGAATGACAATATCTTTCGAAACGGGCTGGTTATTCTGATCACATTCCAGGGCGTACGAATTGCCGGTATCGACGCCAGCGAGCTTGCCAACGTTGCCGGCGCACTGTTCATACTACCCTTTTTTCTTTTCTCTGCGACCGCCGGTCAGCTTGCCGACAAATACGAGAAATCGATGCTTATGCGAAGCATCAAGTTGCTTGAAATCATTCTCATGATACTGGCTGCATTTGCGTTTGTGACAAAGAGTTACACGGTACTGCTAGCCGTGCTCTTCTTGATGGGTTGTCAGTCCACACTTTTCGGTCCGGTCAAGTATGCATATCTCCCGCAGCAACTCGCAACCCAGGAGTTGGTCGGCGGAAACGCGCTCGTTGAATCGGGCACCTACATGGCAATTATCTTTGGTCTGATAGTCGGTGGTATTTCCGTTGCGGTTGATTACGAAAACCAGATGATTCTCGCCTCGTGTCTCGTGGGAACAGCCTTACTCGGCTACCTCGCCAGCCGTCAGGTGCCTCCGACCAGAGCAGTCGACCCCGGGCTGAAAATCAACTGGAATGCCTGGACCGAGACCTGGCGCATCGTCGGATTTGCGAGGGAAAAACGCAGCGTTTTTCTGTCGGTCCTGGGCATATCGTGGTTTTGGTTTTTCGGTTCGGCCATGACCATCCAATTGCCCGCCTACACGCTGGGCATTCTAAATGGTAACGAGGCAATTACGACAGTTCTCCTGGTCGCGTTCGCGGCAGGCGTCGGCGTGGGATCGCTGCTTTGCGAGCGCATGTCGGGCCACCGCATAGAACTCGGCCTTGTGCCGTTCGGTTCGATCGGCCTGAGCGTATTCGCGATCGATTTGTATTTCACTCAGCCTGATACACATGTCGTCGCAGTCGATGCTGTCGTTGATTTCCTCGCGCGGCCGGGAAGCTGGCGAATTCTGACCGATCTTTCAATGCTCGGTGCATTTGGCGCGTTTTACAGCGTGCCCCTGTATGCGCTGATTCAGAATCGAACAGAGCGCCAGCATCTGTCCCGCGTCATCGCCGCAAACAACATTATTAATTCTCTGTTCATGGTTGCGGCGGCTGTTCTCGCATTCAGCGTCTTGTCCGCGGGCCTGTCCATCCCGCAGTTTTACCTGATACTGGCATTGCTGAATGCGCTGGTTGCCATCTACATATTCACCGTACTTCCGGAATTTCTCATGCGCTTCGTGGTGTGGATTCTCATCAACACACTCTACCGGGTGCAGCCGACGGGAGTCGGGAATATCCCTGAAAACGGCCCGGCGGTACTGGTCTGCAATCACGTCAGTTTCGTGGACGCGCTGCTGGTCGGCGGCTCTATTCGACGACCCGTTCGCTTCGTCATGTACTACAGGATTTTCCGAATACCTCTGTTACGGTTCATTTTCAAAACCGCAAAAGCGATTCCGATTGCGCCGTCAAAGGAAGATCACAATTTATTGCAGCAAGCTTACGACCAGATCGACAAGGAACTCGAAGCCGGTCAGCTCGTATGCATTTTTCCAGAGGGCGGTATTTCGACGGATGGTGAAGTCCAGCGTTTCCGTCCCGGCATCGAAAAGATCATTGAACGTCGCGGCGTGCCGGTCATTCCGATCGCGCTGGGGGGCCTCTGGGGCAGCTGGTTCAGCCGGCGGGCCGGCGGCGGCCTGCGCAAATTTCCGGGTCGTCTGTGGGCGAAAGTGAGCGTACATATCGGCGAAGCCGTATCGCCCGGGGACGTGACCGCCGCCAGACTGGAATTGCTGGTACGCACATTAAGGGGAAACGACCGCTAGATCGGTATCTGTTGGAATCTGAACACCCAGTTTCTCACGCCACTCTGCGAGCAGCTCGTCCTTGTTGCCGAAGAGTGCCGGGCCAATCGAATAACTGAATCGCAGCTCAGCAACCTCGGGAAATCCCGAGTCTCGGGTCAGGAGCAGGACACGATCTCCGAACGGGTCGCCGACCTGTATAGCCTGCGATCCGGCCAGCGCTTTGGGCGCGCGAATTGCATCCAGCCAGATCAATCCGCCGGGGGATATACCCACCCTGTGAATCCATCGCCCTGTCCGGATGATCGCGCGCGACTCACTCGGGCTGAAGACGATGTCCGTTACGGTATCGGGCAGGGTCAATTTCGCCGTACCGACCGTGCCGCTCGAGATATTCAGCGAAAGCGCGACATGTTGCGCGTCGACGATAATAAGCTGCTGGCCATTCGGTGACATGCCGAGACTGCGAATCGCCGACGATCCCTGCCAGGCGTTGCGGAGATGCCAGCTACCCGTCCTGTCGCTGGTAACACTTCGAAGGGTTCCACTCTCACCGCCGGTGAAAAGCCGCTCGTCGGTCGAGAAGACGACCGCGGCATGCGATTCGCCGAGTTCGATGTTCGCAAGCACCCCGCCGCTGTCCGTGTTGATTATCCACAGCCGCTGGCCACCGAGTACCGCGAGCCGACCGGCCGTAGGAGAGAAGGCAAGCTGCTCAATTGCATTCGCCGATATTCGAACGTGATACGGGCGCGGCAGACCGCTGCTCGTGTCCCAGATTCGTATCGACCGGTCCAGTCCGACGCTGGCAACCAGTGCACCGTCCTGGCTGAAAGCCAGCCCGACGACCGCGCCGTGGTGCCCGAGAAAACTCAATTCGTCACTCGCGGCGGCCACCTCTTCCGCGTCGGCATGTACTTGCAGAACGTGCACATGGCCGACGCCGTCACCGATCGCGATATGGTTGCCGCCAGGAGAGATCGCCGTGACAAAATCGCCCGATTCACGCCAGAGACGATGGCCCGGAGGCGCGCCGGACGCCAGGTTTTCGTCCATCGCCGTCGGCGCCGCCCAGAATCGCACATTGCCGGCAGCGTCTCCCGTGACGAGCAATTGTTCGTCACGGCTGAACATAAGCATGTTCGTCCTGTCCTGAGGGTTGCCGGTCCCGAGCGGTGACCCCGACATCGCGCCGTCGCTGCTTCTGAATATCTGGAAGCCCTGCCGCACACTTCCCGCCAGGAATTTCGAGCCCGAGGGTGAGAACGTCATCTGCCAGTCATTCGTGCCACGCTCGAATACCAGCGGTGTGTTCGGCTGATCGACACGCCACAGCGAAACGCCCTGATCACCATGAACCACACCCAGGGCCTCTCCGCCGGGGGCAAGCCTGATTTCGCTGGGTTGGGCCCAGAAATCGAGTTGCGCTACCAGCTTGCCGTCGGCGAAATCCCAGATCCTGACGGCACGATCATAGTCCGCGACCGCCAGTCGGGTGCCGTCGGAATCGATTGCGAACAGGGCCGGTGACCCGGCGACGCTCAGCCGGGATTTGACGTCCCCCGATTCCAGCGACCAAAGCTCGAATTCCGTATCGGCCTCCCCGCGACGGCGAACCAGGAGATACTCTCCATTATCGCTGACCTGCGCATCGGCACTCGCAGCGCCGATTGCCAGCCCGGCGTGCAGTTTGCCACTGGAAGTGTTCCAGAGATTTGCCACGTCCTGCGAAACCGTCACGAGATACCGGGCATTCGCACTCAATCCGAGCACGCGTTCGTTCGCCGGCACCGGCAATGTCCGGGCGGGCTGCGCGAACGCAAGATCCCAAAGCCGCGCACTGTCGCTTTGCAACGCGCGGGCGATCGCGTATCGGCCGTCGGCAGCGAACCAAAGGTCTTCTGATTCGCGCACGACGGGTTCGGGAATATCGAGGCCGCGCTCGAAGTTCTCGACGACGACCTGGGAATTCAGATTCAGGTTCCAGGTAATCAGATGTCCGGCTGAACCTGTTTTCTCGTCGCGTATGCTGAGGCTCCAGGTCCCATTCAGGGATTCGCCGATCAGGGCGGCCAGATCCGAGCGACTGAACCTGATGACATCGTTGGCAGCGGACTGTGATTGCGCAAACGTCAATTCCACCGTTCGCCCCGATGGCGCGATCAGCTTCAGGCGCAGGTCGTCGAGACGTGTATGACTGACATTGATGGTCAGGCCGATGCGCTCGACACTACCGTCGCGATCGACGACGACGCGCCGTACCAGTGGCGTCACTTCGAGCGCCGACATGGTCCACGGGTCACGTGGTGCCAACTTGTCGTTTGCCAGCGACCATTGTGATATGACCGCCCCATCGGCATAAGTCAGCAGTAATTGATCCTGGTTGAAAGCGACGTGGTCCGCATTATGCCCGACATGCGTCGCAATCAGGTGCGTATAATCATCGCCGACGAGTGTGGCCGCGCGGCGCCTGCGTGCCGGCGTCGAGACAATCAGGGATTCGAGGGCCGCAAGCAATGCCCCGTCGCGATTTTCTTCCCTGGCCGCACTGGCGACCTGCCTGTCGCAGTAGCCTGCAAACAGATTGTCCGCGAACTCCTTTGCGTTCGGCAGTCCTCTCGCTATCCGATCGATCTCCATGATCGCGGCGCGATCTTCCGTGGCGATCGCCCTGTTTTGAAGGAACACCCGCATGAGACGATCGGCGGATTCCACGTGACCCGGAAACGAGCGCAGGCTCCGGTACGCCGCCGCTGCCGTATCGATCTCCACCGTCGGTGAGGACATGACGCGCAGGTATGGTCGTGGCAGGATCTGGGTGTAAAGAAACGGCATGGCGATGAATGCGAGAATGGTTGCGACGGCAATTGCCGGCCCGCGCCAATGCAACGGTATGTTTTCATTCGCCCAACGCGCCGTGAATACCGTTTCGTAGAGGCGATTGCGGATGCGCAGTTGGCCACTGTCGTCCGCAACGATCAACCCGACCGCAATGAGCCGGCGTTGCACGGGCGACGCGAGATCGGCATCCGTCGCGATACCCTTACGAATCCGGCCATAGAGGTTCAGGAGCGCCTCACCGTGCTTGCTGTCGGCCGTAACCTGCCGGTGCATGTGACCCATGTGCGGTTCGCTGTGCAGTGCGGCGCGACCGGCCAGTCGGTGCATGGCAATTCGGTCGACATGCGATTCGATGTTTCCGGAAATACGCTCACGGGCGACGGACCGGGCGAGTTTCTGACTCAGGTACGGCTGTCCGTTCGTCCAATAGAATATTCTGTCCAGCGCAGCTTTGGCGTCTGCGGTCGACAAGTTCAATTCGTTCGCAAATAGATCCAGATCGGTCCGTGTAAAGTCTGTGAGCTGGATCGCCTGCGCGATCGCAAATGGCGACAGGTTCGCATCCGCGACAAGACTCATCGGATCGCACTCGCCGATCAGGACAAAACTCAGGCGGGAAGAGTCCGGTTCGGTAGTCCGCGCATTGTGCGCCGCACGAATACTTGCGAGCAGCTGCACGGCAAACGGCAGCTCGGTAACGCATTGCACCTCATCGATGAAGATGACAATGCGCTCAGATATGTATTGCAGGATAACTTCCACATAAAATTCGACGAGTCGTTGCCGGTTACTCAGGAATGACTTGTCCTGCCACCACGCTTGCAGGTCTATCTTTAGCCGAAGTTGTCTCAATAAACGATAGGCGACGCTGTAAAACCATCGTCCGGCGTCGGCGCCACCGTCACGTTCGCTTATCTGCTCAAGATCGATAATTGCGACTTTGAAGCCATTGTTTTGCAACCTGGCGGATGTGGCGGCAACAAGGCTCGATTTGCCTGTCCGATCTGGCGCAATAACTTGCGCAAAACCACCGGAGACCAATGTTTCGAACAGCGCGTCATCGGCCGGTCGCCGGACGTACCCCGGCCTGACGGCATGCAGCGGTGCGCCGACGCTGAAAAATTCACTGGTGTCGTCGAGTGATCCTGTCGAGTGTTTTTCTGTTGACATTACCTGAGGTATTGTCTGCAAATTCTGCCGCCATCGCTAGCAGTTCGTGCACATCCGGGACATCTGAGATTGACAGATACTAAGTTATTGAAAAAAGACATTTTTGGCGAACTGACGCTGCAGAACGCCGGCGGCGGCCCGCGGGTCGTGCGCGACACGAGCCGGGCCCGCCCCTGGGCCAGGTGGTTCGCACGCAGGCTGTTGGCCCGCGAAGCGCGCGCGCTCGCGGCAGTGGAAGGAACTGCGGGCGTGCCCGAAATCCTGCGTGTGGATACGGACTCGCTGCAGCGAAGCTGGATCGCCGGCGAGCCAATGCATAGGCGCCGACCAACCGATATCGCCTACTTTCGCGCCGCTGCGAAGATATTGCGCCGGCTCCACCGACAGGGGCTGGTGCACAACGATCTTGCGAAGGAAACGAATTGGCTGGTGACCGCCGAGGGCCGGCCGGTCATTGTCGATTTTCAACTGGCCTGGTATGCGCACCGGCGCGGCCGCCTTTTTCGACTCCTGGCCAGAGAGGATCTGCGGCACCTGCTCAAGCACAAGCGCACCTATTGTCCGGAACTTCTGACGCAGCGTGAGCGCGCAATCCTAGAAAAACCGACGTTGCTGTCGCAAATCTGGATGCGGGGTGGCAAACCCGTTTATCATTTTGTAACGCGCAGGATTCTGGGCTGGGAGGACCGGGAAGGCGCGAATGACAGGAAAACATACTAGCCTGGATATTGCCCATGAGTCAGGTGGAATTTTGAGACAGATTCCAGGCCTTCGCTATACTCAGGGGCGGCTATTGCGAGAGACAATCATAGACTATTGTCATAAACATAACCTGGTTGATCCGGAGTCTGGGGCGACGGAACGACGATTCGGCATTCGTGTAACGCTGCCACCCGGCGACACGCTGGCAAGATTGCTCGGTAATGACTGGGAAAAATTCCACTGGTACGCGAGCGAAGCTGAACGTGACGCCGCATTCGACCAGATGGCCATCCGGCATGGTTACTACCGGGCCACCGACAATCCCACCCAAGTGCTGGAAAAGATAACTAGGTGAATGGGGACGGATCCCGCGGGGTTCGTCCCCGACTACCTCGGGGGCGAGCCGAAGAACAGATAGAAGCTGGAATCGCCCTTCTCGCCGACGCCCGCGGCCAGGAACATCGGGCCGAGCACCGTATCGAGACCGGCGAACAGGCTGCCGTTGACAATCAGGGAGCCGGTGCCGATATCCGACCTTGTTTGCCAGACGTTACCCGCCTCGATCGATCCGCCGAAATACAGCGGCATGTCCAGCAAGCCGCCTGTCTCGCCCGACCGGCGGTAATAGACCAGACGCACAACGCCCGCGTGCGGGCCACTGATCTCACCGCGCTCGAGGCCCGACAGTCTCAGGAAGCCGCCTAACGGGAAAAATTCCTGGATGGTGTCGTCCGAATCGAGTGTGGTCGCGTAGTGCAGCCCGAACAGCACGGAATGCCGCCCGAAGGTACGGACCGATGTCAGTTCGGTTTCGATCGTGTCGAAATTTCCATCGGCGCCGAAGCCGGGGCGCGATGCCTGCCATTCCACGTCAACACGCGTTCCATGCAGCGGAATCTGCGCATCATCCAGCGAATCGAATCCGAAGCGCGCGAAAATCCCGCCCGTATCGAAGTCGAAGTTCGGCCGTGTCGGGTCGCCCACCTTGACCCTCGCTTCGCCGACGCCGCGTTGCAAGCCGATTCTGAGCTCGCCCCGGCGACCGAACTGATGTCCGAGATCGAAACCCAGTTGCGCTTCGCTCAGCCGATACCTGGCGAGGGCCACATCGTTCGTGAATGCATTGAAGTTACTTTGTTGCAGGGATATCCGGGGCGCGAGAAAAAACCGTGAACCGGCGCCAAGTGGCTGATAGAACTCTGAAAAAATAAACGGGTCAGTGCCGATTTGCGCGTCGGTACGCCACTCGGCGCCATAGGAGTTCAGGCCCGTTCTGGTCAATCTCGCCGACACGTTGAAAGCCGTGGCACCTTCGAAATCATCTTCGATCGACAGGCCGAACTGCAGGATATCCGGACCCCAACTCTTGGTTATCGTCTCGAATTGAACACCGGTCTGTTGGTTCTCCGTCACGATCCGGTAGCCGACGTGCTCGTAAAGTCCGAGTCCGTACAGGCGCTTCGCATCCATGGCAAGCTTGTCAGGATCGATCGCGTCGCCGGTTTTTGTTTCCAGATGCGACTCGAGAAACTCCGGCGACAGGGGCCCGTCATCGTCAATTCGTACAAACGCGATTCTTTGAGGCGGCCGCTTTTTTCCGGCACGCCCCGCCCTGTGGGCGGCATACGACGCCTCGTCGAGGGACAATTCGCGCAGGCGATTCGACTGGGCGCGGGTCGCCGCCGCTCCCGGCCCGACCGTATCGGTAATGTTCTCGAACTCGGTCGAGCCATGATCTCCCAGGTCCGGGCGGATCAGGATGTCGGATTCGTTCAGGCCCGCGAGCTGTCGTCGGGTTTCCTTGCGAATCAGGATGGTAAGCATCTGCCCTGTAATCTCGAGGGCTGACTCAAGTTGCTCGGGGGTATACAGCGGGAACTCGACGTCGACCGCGATGACGATGTCAACGCCCATGTCCCGAACGACATTGACGGGAACATTGCCGGTTAGTCCACCGTCGACGAGCAAGTGCCCGTCGACCCGCACCGGCAGAAAGATCCCCGGTGCAGACATGCTTGCCCGCATCGCGAGCACCAGATCGCCTTCGGTCATGACATATGGATCACCCGTTTCGATGTCTGACGCTACGGCGCGAAACGGTATCGGCAGTTCATCGAATCTGCTGATGCTTGGGACGTGCAAGGTCAGTTCTCTGAGTATCCACCCGAGCTTCTGACCCGATATGAGGCCTTTCGGCAGCACCGGGCGGCCGTCGCGGAGCCCCATCTCGAAGCGGATGGGAAACGATTCGTCGTCCTGTTTGCGGCGATACGTCATGTCCTCGCGTTTCGATGTGTCTTGGAATGCGTCCTGCCAGTCGATCGAGGCCATCAACTCTTCAAGCTCGTGCAATGAGACCCCTGAGGAGTAGAGGCCGCCGACGACGGCGCCCATGCTGGTGCCGGCGATCGCATCAATCGGCACGCGCAGCTTCTCCAGTTCACGAAGGACGCCGATGTGGGCAGCGCCCCGGGCGCCGCCGCCGCCGAGCACGACACCTATCTTCGGCCGTTCCTGTGCCGAGGCCGGAACGGCGGCAATCAAAAACACTGCGATTAGCAGTAGTACATGCTTTCTCATGATCGACCCTTGTTACGGGCGAATGAAATCGTGACCGATTATAATGGCCGATCACCGTCACGGACCCAACAAGAACAATGGAGCGACAATGACTGATGCTACACCGACACCACCCGAAGACGGCGCTAGAATCACGATCGAGAACGGCAAGCTGCAGGTGCCGGACAACCCGATTATCCCCTTCATAGAGGGAGACGGCATCGGGCCGGACATCTGGCGGGCGACAGTCAGGGTGCTCGATGCGGCCGTAGAAAGGGCTTACGGCGGTGTAAGGAAGATCCACTGGATGGAGATATTCGCCGGACAGAAATCCAATGACCTGTTTGCGAGCTGGTTGCCGGATCAGACGGTCGCCGCATGCCGCGACTACCTCGTGTCCATCAAGGGCCCGCTGACGACACCCATAGGAGGCGGCATTCGCTCGTTGAACGTGGCGCTGCGTCAGCTCCTCGACCTGTATGTCTGCCTTCGGCCGGTGCGCTGGTTCGATGGCGTGCCTTCGCCGGTCCGCGATCCAGGCAGCGTCGACATGGTCATATTCCGCGAGAACACCGAAGACATTTATGCGGGCATCGAATTTGAGCTCGGCAGCGACGCCAATAAAAAGTTTCTGGATGTCTTTGAAAAGAACTTCCCTAACGAGTTCTTGAAAATCCGTTTTCCGGGCAGTTCCGGTATCGGTTTGAAACCGGTCTCGCAGGAAGGAACGGAACGGCTCGTGCGCGCCGCAATCGACTACGCAATTGCGAACAATCGAAAAAGCGTCACCTTCGTACACAAGGGCAACATCATGAAGTTTACGGAGGGCGCGTTCCGCAACTGGGGATACGAACTCGCAGAGCGCGAATACGCCGCGCACACTTATACCTGGGACCAGTGGGAACGCGCGCGTGCGGCGCACGGGTCGGAAGCCGCAAATGCCGAGCAGCAGGCGGCGCTCGATGCGGGCAGGATCCTCGTTAAGGATGCGATTGCGGACATTACGTTGCAGCAGATCTTGACCCGACCGAAGGAGTTCGATGTGATCGCAACGATGAACCTGAATGGTGACTACCTCTCCGACGCCCTCGCGGCGCAGGTCGGCGGGATCGGTATCGCCCCGGGCGGCAACATCAACTACATTTCCGGGCACGCCGTATTCGAAGCCACACACGGAACGGCGCCAAAATACGCGAACCTCGATGTCGTCAATCCCGGGTCGCTGACCCTGTCCGGCGAGATGATGCTTCGCTACCTGGGATGGACCGAAGCGGCAGACACGATTATCAAGTCTATGGATGCCACGATTGGACAGAAAACGGTGACCTATGACTTCGCCCGACTGATGGTTGCCGCAACCAAGGTCAAGTGCAGCGAATTTGCCACGGCAATGATCGATAATATGTAGCGCAGATGAGTTCGCCCGACCCCGCTGAAATCTCAGCGCTTATCGTTGACGCGTTCATAGGCTACAACAACGACTTCCGGAAAATTACGCGGCGAGCGAAGATGAGATTCGAACGTTGTGATTGGTCCAGCAACCAGAAAGACGCGGTTCAACGCATCGAACTCTATGACATAGCCGTCGACCGAACCGTAGAATCTGTCGCAGAGAAGCTTGCAGACAATCTGCACGACAGGTCACTGTGGAGTCTCATCAAGGAACAGTATGCCCGGCAGATACAGGACTATGCCGATATCGAGTTCTTCAAAACCTATTTCAGTTCCGTGACTCGCCGTGTCTTCTCGACGATTGGCGTGGATCCGGCCGTGGAGTTTATTGCCCTCGACGTCATTCCGACCGAGCACATGCGCAATATGGCCAATGTGATTGTCTATCGAAACCGTGGCGAGACAGAGTATCTGTTCGATGAAGTGCTCGTTGATTACGCCTTCGCCACACCTTACGGAAACATCGACCGAACCATTCGATTCATCAGCGCCGAAGTGGATGCCTACTGCGAAGCCCGCAAGGGCCGCAACAGTATCCGGCAAGTCGAGATTCTCGAACCGATATTTTATCGCGCGACGCGCGCATATATTGTTGGACGAATCGATGGCGACGACTGGCAGTCTCCACTTGTCATCGCGCTCAAGAATACAGACGAAGGAATCACAGCCGATGCCGTGATCCTGTCGGAAGACGATGTCAGTATGCTGTTCGGGTTTACGCGATCCTACTTTCACGCAGACCTGGCAACAGTCG
>JBHIDG010000059.1:0-12054 GCA_046760025.1 Woeseia sp.
CAAACCGGCCTTAATCTCATCGAAAACCGATCATTCATGAAATATCCGGGCTAGCCACTGTCGCACAGATATTCACATTAGCGAGCCCTTGTGTTGCTCCCGGGTCAGGCCGCTCAGCCTGAAACCTGTGACCAGCAGGAAGGCGGGAACGCACAGGATCCCTGCTGTCAGCAGCGCATTTTCCATGCCGGTTCCCCCGGAATCGGAACCGGGCCGGAATGGACCAAGGCATTCCGCTCAGGCAACGGGGCATCTTGTCTGAGGGACCGGGTCCGCATAAGGCCGGACCCGTTCCCGCAGTATTACCAGATCTTAACGCGCTCCTGAAGCAGGCGCCCGTTCACATCGGCCATACCCACATGATCATCGGTACGGACACTGCCACGATCAGCACTTCCAGCGGCAGGCCCATGCGCCAGTAGTCGCCAAAGCGGTAACCGCCCGGCCCCATAATCAGCGTATTGTTCTTGTGGCCGATGGGCGTAAGAAACGCGCATGATGCGGCGACGGCGACTCCCATGAGGAATGAATCTGGATTCACGCCGAGCCTGGCTGCAATGTCCACGGCGATCGGCGCGGCGATGACGGCCGTCGCCGTATTATTCATCACGTCGGACAGCGTCATGGTGATGATAATCAGCAGCGCGAGGACGACGACCGGGGAAAAGCCGGCCGAAAAATCGACGATGCCGTCGGCGATAAGCGCTGTTCCACCGGTCGACTGCAATGCGCTGCCGATCGGAATCATGCAACCCAGCAAGACGATGACGGGCCATTCAATCGATTCGTAGACTTCGCGAAGCGGCACGATGTTGAACAGGGCCATCAGCGCCACGACACATCCCAATGCTATCGGCAGATAAACAATGCCCAAACTAGCCGCGAGTACGGCGGCCGAAAACATTCCGACGGCAAGCCAGGCCTTGTCTCGCTGGATGACACGTTGGCCCCGGTCGGCCAGGGGCAGCAAGGCAAGGCGCCCGGTCAAATCGGATAAGCGTTCTTCCGCGCCGAGTAGCAGTAACACGTCACCTGCGCGGATGCCGAGCTGCCGAACATGATCCCGGAACCGTTTGCCTCCCCGGGATACGCCGACGAGTGCGACGCGGTAGCGGTAAAGGAGGCGGAACGAGATCGCCGAGCGGCCGACCAGCGAAGAGGCCTCCGGCACGACCACCTCAGTCAGCCGAAGGTCTTCACTCCGAAGCAGGCCTTCCCCGGTCCCGATATACTCCAGCCCCATGTTGCCCAGCGCCCCGGTGATGTTCTCCGGATTTGCTTCGACGACGAGAATGTCCCCGGCTCTGATCTCGACGATCCGGGCCAGGCCCGGCATTCGCCTGCCCTTGCGTATCAGGCCGAGGATTTCGACGTCACTGTCTTCCGCCAGCTCGTCCAACTCGCGAACGCGTTTACCGATAACCGGGGAACCATCCGGTACTTTCAATTCAGCAATATAGTCGGCGAGATCGAACAGTTCCTTCCGGGAATCTCCCTTGCGCCGCGCCGCCGGCAACAACCGCCAACCGAACAACGCTACATATGCCACACCGACAGCGGCACAGGCCAGCCCGACCGGGGCGAAATCGAACATCCTGAAGGAGTGCCCCAGCGCATCGTTACGGAACTCGGCAACAATGATATTTGGCGGCGTGCCGATCAACGTAATCATGCCGCCCAGGATCGAGGCAAATGACAGCGGCATCAATGATACAGCCGGAGACCGCTTGGCCTTCGATGCGGCCTGCATATCGAGCGGCATCAGCAGTGCCAGCGCGGCCACGTTGTTCATGAACGCGGACAGTACGGTGGCAACTCCGGACATGATGCCGATGTGGGCTGCAAGCTTGCGAGAGGCATCGATAAAATAGCGCGCCAACAACTCGACGACGCCGGAGTTCGACAGTCCACGGCTGACGATTAGCACCAGCGCGATGATCACGGTCGCCGGATGACCGAATCCTGAGAAAGCCTGATTCGCGGGCACGACGCCGGTCAGCAACGCGGCCAGCAGCGCGACGAATGCCACCAGGTCATAGCGCCAGCGTCCCCAGATCAGGAACACGAACACGAAAACCAGCAACGCAAACAGAATGATTTGATCAGGCGTTAAAGCCATGCGTCTCCCGACATTTCACCTGTGACCATTAACCCGGAGCTCGATCTTATCAGGGCTGCGGTGGCGGGCCGCGATCCGGATATTGCTGAAGCGGGCCAGGAGCCATATCAAAGCCTCGGACAGACCTGTCGCCAAAAAAAAGCGATCATGTCGATCGCACCCCGGGCAATCGCAACATGGATGGCGGTAGTTTGCGGTACCTTTCGGCGCTTCAGTTCACCTAAAAGTTTCAATTCAAACGCCGGCAGCCGGACGTATCCCGCAACGATTCTACGACCGAGGCCCTGTCAGGCAATAGTTTAACCACACGCGAATCGACACGGGGTTTACTTAGCCTCGCAGAAGATGCATAAATGGATAGCAACAAGGTGCAGGCATCCTGATTCGGCCTTGTTCCAATAGTATGAGCAGAGTATCGGGATTTCTGGTGTTCGCGTGCTTCCTGGCCGCCTCAGCCGTCACGGCTGGTGACGACCTCGCCACGGGTAAGCTGCTCGTTGCCACGGATGAGGTTCGCGGTGCGTACTTTGCCCAGACCGTAATCTTGATATTGCATTACAACGAGCAGGGAGCGATGGGGCTGGTCATCAACCGGCCGATGGAAGCTGCGCCGAAGGAACTCCTGCCCGATCTCGAGGGCCTCGATGTATACAGCGGCGCGCTCTACTGGGGTGGTCCCGTCCAGGTATCCACAATGCGTGCGCTCCTGCGCTCGGATGCACCACCCGAGGATGCTCTGCATATATTCGATTCGGTACACCAGGTGCCGTTCGACGAGACGCTTCATCAGGGACCATCGAACGCCGCACAACTTCGCTTTTTCGTCGGCTATGCAGGCTGGGCGCCCGGCCAGCTGGAGCGTGAGCTGGCCTTCGACAGCTGGCAAGTGATTCCCGCGACCGAGGAGGTCGTGTTTGCCAGGGACCCGGGCATGATCTGGCGATATTTGAGGCCACCGCGCGAATACCGGGCCGCTATGCCTCCATCACCACTCCGGCACCAAGCTTACCTCGCTCCTGCTCGTGCAGGCGCATATCGATAGCTGTTTTTGCCCCGATCAGGATCAACAGCATCGGCAGGGGACTGCCGAGGAAAAACACGAGACCGGCACCCAAGACGATGGCCAGGTGCATGACCACTATGCGGCCATACGGTCTCATCATCAGTGGATACAGGCTCACCCGCTTGTACTCGCCACCACCGATGTAGTTTGAAAAGAATGAGAACAGGTGACTAACGAAGATGGCTGTGGCTGCAATCCAGAGGGAGTCGTGCCACATCTCGGCCAAAGCGGGCCTCACGTGAAAGCCGAAGCCGGTATCCGAAAATATTCCGACCACGGCCGTCAGCTGCCCGTAGCAAAAGGCGCCGTAGTGAACCACAAAAAACGATACCAGGAAAAACCTGACCGCATTCCCCGAGACCCGAGGCAGGCTGTCACGAAACGCCTCGGGTGCCGGCTCTCCGGCTACCTGGGGCAAAATGCCACGAAAAATATCCCCACTATCACACGCGATCATCCTGAAAACATTCAAAATGCCGATATTCACGCTCTCTGCCCAATAGAGAAGCAGGATTGACAGGATATTCCATTCGAACAGCAGCACACCAACCAGCGGCAACAGGTTGACCAGGACCAGTACCAGCGAAGATGGTCGCAGAGTCATCATCCCATGATCTCAGGAGACAGGGTTCGCCGTTGTGACGGACCACGCAGACAGCGATGGAGGAAGCCCGGCTTTGCCCTTTTGCCTAGTCGCGGGAGTCTTCGCTTTCGGTCTTCACTGCGGGTTCCTCGGGCTCCGCCGGAGGAAGCGGCTGCGGCTCGACATCGTGGTCACCGAGGAGCGCGTCGGCTTCCTGTCTCGAGATGCGGTAGAACCTGCCGAGCTGGCAGGTGGGGCCGCTTGTCATGCTCGTGCCACTATCGGCCAGTACGGTGATCTGGTCGGATTTGCATATTCGAGCGACAGTCGTGCGGTACAGGAATCTCTTCTCACGGGATAATCGCCTGCAGCGTCTGGGAAGGTCGTTGCGGTAGACCGCCTTACCGCGCATATAAAAGAGAATCGTGTAATCGTCGACGACCTCGGTTCTTTTGATAGGTCTCGAACTTATGCATCGCTCACCCTCTTCGACCACAGGCTCATCGTCCTGGCCGGAGCCGGGTGGCGACAAGCCGAGGAGGCAACATGTTGCGGCAAGGACATGGACGGGTTTATGCAACATGAATGTGCCTCGTGAAGCCGGGTTCACGAGTTTAACCGAGATTCGGCCGCGGGCCGATACCTGCGGCCAGGGCAATGACGTATCCGGCAGGAACTCTGGGCTTTGACCGTCCGTCGAGTAAAGGCCAGGCTTCGTATGATGTACTCGTGGCCCGGGCGATCACGTGGAATCAATCCGGCGGTGCACGGGTACGGACAGCATCCATTTGCGCGTCTAGTCAGGTTGCTCAGGCACAGGCGGCGGGATCGGCTGCGCCTCGATCGCAGGGTGTCCTGTCAGGACCCTAACTTCGTCTTCGGTGATCGGGTAAAACTTTCCGATCCTGCAGGAAGTGCCACGAGTAAGGCGCCCGGCAAAAGTCTCCAGGACATGGATGGTGTCGGTCTCGCATAGTCGGGAATGGGTTGTCCGGTAACTAAATCGACCCCTGCGCGCCAGTCGCGGACACCGGCGAATCAGCGCGTTTTGATAGATCTTACCGCCACGCATGTAGAAGACAATGTTCTTTTCGTTCACCACGTCGGTTCTGAGAATCTTCTTTGTGTCCACACACTTCTCGCCAACTTCAGCGGTGAAATCATCAGGAGACTCATCGGCCGAGGCAGACGTCGACGGAAATGAACACAACGCGCAGCATTGCGCCGGAAGGAGGTAAATCTGTCTATCGATCATGAGTATCCGCCCTGTAGACAAGCGGCAAGAGGCCGATAATGATTTGATTACAGTTTGAGCCGGGAGTTTATATGGATATTGCCTGATCCGGGCACACGGACAAGCTGAGATGAACGTATAACGCTGATTTGGATTGCTGGGGCGCTAGTCTGTAAAAACTTGAGAACCCCGCCGCAGTCCGCGACGATGCCGACGAAGGCGGTCTGGTACGAGTTGGCGACGAGTACGATCATGACGAGGAAGAAGCTGATCCACCTGCCTTTGTAGCTGAATCCTTTCCTTGTCGCACCCTCAAAAAAGGGCGTTTATACTTGCTGTTAGGTCGAGCAGTCGAGTGATTGATGAGTACCGATCCTCCCCGCAACAGTTTCTTCCGTGAGTTAAAGCGCCGAAACGTCGTCAAGGTAGCAATCGCCTACGCGGTGACTGCCTGGGTGCTCGTGCAAGTAGCGTCCGTCGTATTGCCGACATTTGGATCGCCCGAGTGGGTCTTGCAAGTCTTCACCGCGCTCGTGATTTTGGGTTTTCCGCTAGCGCTGCTTTTTGCCTGGGCATTTGAGATTACGCCCGAAGGGCTCAAACGCACACACGAGGTTCCACTGGAGCAATCGATCACCGCACAGACCGGACGGAAACTGGATTTCATCATTATTGGTGTGCTGGTGGTCTTATTGACGGTGTCCCTTTTTGTTGATTTCTTCGAGGCGCAGCTTCCAGACGGGGACGGTGTGTTACAGGCTCACTACTCCAGGGGTTCTATCGCGGTGTTGCCGTTCAAGAATCTGAGCCCCGGATCCGAGAGGACCGAGAAGGAGTACATGGCGGATGGCATGACGGACAGCATAATTACAGCGCTATCCAAGTTTCCGGATCTGCGCGTCACCGCTCGCAATTCATCGTTCGCTTACAAGGGCAAATCGATCAGAGTGCAGGATATCGGCAGCCAGCTGGGTGTCCGCTATGTATTGGAGGGCAGCGTCATGACGGCAGGGGACACCGTTCGATCAACGATTCAGCTGGTAGAAACGTCTTCAGGCAAAGGACTGTGGGCGGCTAATTTTGACCGGGACTTTGTCAGCCGAGACGACGTGCTCAACGTGCTGGACGACGTTACGCAGGCGATTGTGACTGCCATCATGAGCCCGGACTCCGGCCCATATGCTCACGCCGAAAGAAGTCGCGCACTGGCTAGAAACAAGAAATCACTGAGTGCCTATGAGTTTTTCCTGCGTGGCAAGCAAAAATTCTATCAATACAATGCGAAAGACAATGCTGAGGCGAGACGGCTGTTCGAGAAATCGATTGAAATAGACCCCAGCTTCGCCAAGACTCACGCGAACCTGGCATGGACCCATGCGATGGACTTCGATTTTGAATGGAGCGACGACCCAGACTATTCACTCAGCAAGGCATTCGAGGCCGGACAAAAGGCCTATGAGTTGGATGATGCCGACTATGAAAGTCTCTGGGCGCTCGGTTGGAGCTATTTTCATTATCAAGGGAAGCACGAAATTGCGCTGAAATTCTATGAGCGGGCTGTCGAACTCAATTCGAATGACGCGGAAATGCTTGCGGAAATGGGAAATATTCTCATCTATACCGGTCAACCGGAGCGCGCAATCGTGCAGCTACTTCAGGCGATCGAGCGCAACCCGTTTCGTGACCAGTGGTATGACGAATACCTCGGATGGGCGTACGATGAGGCGGGGCAATATGACAGGGCTATCCAGACTCTGTCGGGAATCCACTCCCACGAGGGTTGGTGGGGCCATGCGTATCTGGCATGCAGCTATGCCGACCTCGGCCGGATGCAGGACGCCAATGCGGAAGTTCAGCGAATTTTCGAGCTGGAACCGGACTTTTCGTGGGATTTCTACCTGGACTGGGTCAACAACAAGCGCCGATATCTGGTAACCGACCAGCGCGACCGGCGGATCACTTGTCTGGCACGAGCGATGGGGCAACCGGCGGACTCATCGTTACATTAGACCGCGATGTACCCTGTCTGCGGGCAGTGATCATATGTATAGAACCGGCGCTATCAGACCAGGCGTTCCAGCCTACCGGCGCTTTCCCTTTCACGCTCCAGATAGTCCTTCCACCACCTGGACGCAGAATCCGTGCCAAATTCGTTTGATACCCCGATCAAAGCCCCGAGTTGGTGCTGTTCCCGCTTTAGAGCCTCTCTGAGTTCTTCATCAGTCATTTCCATCATGTCTTGATTGGACTGTTTCCACTCGGTCAGGTCGCTCATCCAGCCCTTACGAAGATTCATGCCTTCTTCGGTCTGCGGATCAAAATCTTCTACCTCCGCGATAAGGCATGCGAGCAGCTTATTCTCTTCTGCCAATACGACGTTGATTGGTCTTTTCTTGTCCATCGTTTTTCTCCCGTGGTCACGCGGCCGTTGATTTGACAGACATTGCGTGCGTGTAGTGAGTATAGTTCAGGCACATCAGCAAGCAAGATAAGGCGGCACCGGACTTGTAGAACTCAGTCAAATTGAACATGACCGGTTCCCTGTTTAGCCGGCAACTTATCTTTTCCAGCAAATTGATTTTTGCGACCTCTATCGGATAGTCGGGATCCGTTTTCGAAAGCTCGTCGATATCCGACGAGTACAAAAAATAACGGTCCAGGAGTAACGAGTTGGTAATCCCGAATGCCGCGGCATCGATCGGCACGTCTATGATCTCGACGACATTTTCCATCCGACGAAGCGTCTTTTGATCCAGCACTTCCGTGCATGCCACCATGATGTTCGCCGTCACCGGCAGCAGACAACAGTCCAGATGAAAAAGGCGTTCATCTCGAATCCTGACAGGAATGATCTCCATATCGAAGGACTTCGAAAACCAGAAATGGGCGCTTCGCGATGTACGCATGCCGTATGCGCCGACATAGAGATTGTCCTTGATATATTTCAAGTCGGCTTCTCCCTCGAAATAGATCCGACGATCGCTGTCGGACCACTCCGTGGCGGACTCGGGGACGAATCGGCCGCTCAGGTATTCGGGAGGCCTGTAGCACGTGAAATTCATCAGCCGGAAGAAGTCCATGCCTACAGCGGCTTCCCGTATTCGCGGCTCGGTGCGAAATCGCGAGACAACGACCGTGTCTTCCGAAAGATGTGGTAACACGACACCCAGGTTCGAGACAGATGGCTGGTCCTGCAGGCCGGGATGGCTCGGCAGCAGATAGACAATAGCCTGGGAACAAAGAAACGAATAGAGTTCATGAAACTGGCGTAACGCTTTAGGTCTGTCAACGCGGCGTTGTTCCGCCGATCTTTTTTCCATCAGACAGTTATTGGGTATATCGGCTGACATGGACAGCGGCGCATTAAGAAGAAACGCCGGGAACTCGATCTCTGAGATATTCAGATACTCGGACATAATCTGAGTTTAAGGGTAGAATTTGTTGTTCGCTTTATTTAGCTAATATAGCATTTTGACGGCGAGTTTCGACCATGATTGCCGTTCCAATAGAAAAGAGCACGCCGACTTACAGGGACGTTCCAAGCTTTGTGCAAGAGGTGCAGCCGGAATATCCTGTTTATTGCGTAAGGCCCGCTGTCCTACGCGAGTCGGCACGGGAGTTCATTGAAATTTTTCCGGGTACGGTAATGTATTCGGTCAAGTGCAATCCCAACCCAGGAGTCATCAATGCACTGTATGAAGCTGGTGTTCGGGATTTCGAAACCGCTTCACTGCCGGAGATCAAGCAAGTCGCGGAAATGTCCGGAAGGACATGTGCCTATTTCATGCACCCAGTAAAAACACGCACGGCGATAAGAATAGCCTACGGACAGTATGGGGTACGGCATTTTGTGGTTGACCATCGGTCAGAATTGCAAAAACTGATTGATGAAATCGGATCCAACCGAGTGGTCGTTTTTGTGCGCGTGTGCCCTCCCGAATCGTCCGATGCACTGTACTCCATGTCGAAAAAGTTTGGGGCTTCCGCCGAGGAGGCAGTATGTCTGCTCCGTGGTATCGAACAGGCCCGGTATCAGACGGGTGTGACGTTTCACGTCGGTTCGCAGTGTCTGAACCCGAAGGATTTTGGTGCCGCTCTGGACCTCGTGGGTGGAGTACTGGAGAGCGCGGCCGTCGAGCCGGCCTGTATCGACGTCGGCGGGGGATTCCCCGTACGGTATCCGAATGTTGGGGCTCCGCCACTGACGGATTACATCCGGGAAATCACGGAGGGAATCAGACGCAACGCACTTCCGGGCACTGCCATGGCTTTCGCGGAACCGGGTCGCGCCCTGGTAGGATCGGGCTGCTCGTTGTTGACCCGGGTCGTATTGCGAAAAACCGACAGAATCTATCTCAACGACGGCATACACGGGGGCCTGTCAGAACTCATCGATTCGCAATACCAGCTCAACACCAGGGTCATTCGGATCGGCGGCCCGGTGGCAGAACGAATACAGCCGTATCATGTGTTTGGTCCCACCTGCGATTCAATCGATCATCTGCCGCCCGAGTTTATGTTGCCTACGGACCTGCGCAATGGCGACTGGATCGAGTTCGATCAGGTGGGTGCCTACTCCAATGCCCTGAGTACGTCGTTCAATGGGTTCAGCAGCAACCAATTCATAGAAGTTTTTGACGAACCGATCTCTGCGTCCGGCAACGCCACTGGATCCCGTTGACGATTATTCTGTACCGATTAAGCGACAGGCTGAACAAAACCGGGACAGGTATGCGCCTGACGATCGGCTATGATCCAGTTTCCACCGGACGCGGCGTCATCTCTTGAGCCCGGCCAATTCGGCAGGCGTTACTCGCAGCGCGTCTGCTACTCGATTGAAATAGTCGATCTCCAGCACGCTGATTTCGGTGTCACTCTTGATCACATCCGCCAGCGACCGGACGATCCTCGATTTGTCCCCGGCCTTGAGCTTGCCCTGCACGCTGCGCAAGTACTTCCGCAGATTCACGGATTCGTACAACTCCGACCGCGACGCCTTGCGGATATCCGCGTCCGTAAGGTCCTGACCGGTCTCCCGTTTCATAATTCCCTGAATGCTTTCGATTTCCACCGGATTGATATTGGCGTCGGAGCTGGACGCGCGCGCCAGGGTCATCAACAGCACTTCCTTGTAAAGCTTATTTTGATCTTCGTCGCCGGGCGAAGACCCGCCGAAGATTTTTAGAACGCTACTGAGGTCGGCAATAGACATAGTTTTTTTCTCTCTACCAAATCTGTCATTCTGGATGAACCACCAGTATACACACCGTGAATCTTGCCGCTCAATGCAGTTTACTCTTTGATTCGTCGATCATCCTCGCCATTCCGGCGCGGCCCATTTGCGATAAATGGAGTGATTCATCGGTCGGAGCGGTTTGGGTATTGGTAGACTCGGGAACTTTTTGAGCTAGCATACTTTCTATTTTTTTATCTCACCCGTGTTGGATCGTTGCGGGTACGGTCGTTGGACCAAAATTGGATTTGGGGTCATGATTTCATTCCGGGTCAATTCGAGTCCTGTCTCGTTCGATGGGGACAGAGACACGCCTTTGCTGTGGGTATTGCGAGATCAGCTGCGCCTGACGGGCAGCAAATTCGGTTGTGGCATCGGTCAGTGCGGGGCTTGTACCGTGCATATCGATGGTCGTGCCCGGCGGTCGTGTATCACGCCGGTCTGCACGAGATGCGCGCCGGTCTCGATGGCGAAGGCAGAATCGTCGCCTGGACGCAGCGCCTGGCCAGCGCCAGCAAGTATTTCAGGCGACCGAACATGACCGAGGAGCGCCTGTACCCGGCCGAGCTTTATGTTGACGACTTTCCCAGAAAGATCGTGGACAACATGCGGCTGGAGTATTTCCACAACCCCATCGGGATTCCGCGTGGGTGGTGGCGCGCCCCGGCCCGCACGGCCAATGCCTGGGTTATCCAGAGTTTTATCGATGAAATTGCCCACGAGACCGGCCAGGACCCGCTACAGCTCCGTATCGACCTGATCGGTGGGGCGCGGGAACTGCAATACAGCAACCATGGCGGCCCGACATTCAACCCGAGCAGGCTAACACGATTGATTAAATTTGTTGCTCAACAGACTGATTATGAAAAGAAAAGATCGGAAGGTCGCGGCCTCGGACTTGCCGCACATTTTACCTTCGGCGGATACGCGGCACATGCCTTCGAGGTCACCGTCACTGACGACGGTGAATTGACGATTGAACGCATCGTGGCGGCAATCGACTGTGGATTTGCGGTCAATCCGCAGGCGGTCGAAGCCCAGTTGCAGGGTGGAACGATCGATGGCATCAGTACGGCGTTAGGCCTGGAGATCACGGTGAAGGACGGCCGGGTGCAGGAGAGTAATTTCAATGATTATCCGCTTGCGCGGATTGCGGCCATACCCGAATTGTTCGAAGCACATATTTTGCCGTATGACAACACGCCTACCGGCGTCGGTGAAATCGGGATTCCATCTGCTGCGCCGGCGCTGACCAACGCAATCTATGCGGGCAGGGGAGTACGGATTCGGCGCCTGCTGGTCGGAAACCAGCTAAGAGAGGCGGCAGCCGGCTGATTGACTCCGCCTACTTTATTATCCACCTGCCGCTTCTGTCCTGGTAATAGTGCCCGGCGGCGGTCTTCCGCACGGCCAGCTCGTAAAATCGGTTGGCCACCTGAGCCACGGTGGTGCCTGTCTTGCTCGCGGTAGCCTCGAATTTGGCTCTTCGCTTCTTGTTCACATCGACAATCAGCGCCCTGACTTCGCTGCTCGCAGGGCTTTTGACGGCGGCAAGATAGCCGGTGTTGGCTTCGCCAACCAGGCCCTGGGTTTTAGCGCTTTGAATGTCTATCGCCCAGGCGTTCTGGAGTAATAACAGGAGTCCAACGGCGGCAAAGGTTCTATTCATATTCATCGTCCTCAGAATACATCGCTGTCGTCCTCAAACAAGCCCTCCAGTTCCTTGTCGACCTGAATGCGGATTTCGTGTTCGATTTTGACATTGAGATTGATCTCGATCGGCTTGTCGGGCGCCTCAACCTTGACGGTCGGTGAACAGCCG
>JBHIDG010000060.1:0-11962 GCA_046760025.1 Woeseia sp.
GGTGAAGCTGGGCGAGAGCCCGTGGATACTCATTGCCGGGTGTCTCGTCATGTTCAGCCTCGGCGCCTATACGATCGGCATGGGTGAAGAGTATGTGCCGCTGATACCGATTATCGTGACCATGAGCCTTGCGATGCGAATGGACGCCATCGTTGCCATGGGCATGGTCTGGATACCGTACGGCATAGGCTGGGCCTGCGCCGGGACAAATCCTTTCGGTGTCATCATCGCGCAGAACATCGCCAACGTTCCGATCACGTCCGGATGGGCGCTTCGCCTGGTGATGCTTGCAGCGTTCCTTGCCGTGGCTTTTCACCACCTGTACCGGTATGCGATCAGGGTACAGCACGACCCCGAAGCAAGTCTGGTCGGACATGTCGACTATAGCGCGGGGTTTGATCCGCCGCATGACGTGCGCCTGACCGCGCCGCGCATCGCAATCCTGCTCGTATTCGTCGGCGGCATCGTCGGATTCGTCGCCGGCGTCGCGAAATACGGCTGGTATATCCCCGAGCTGAACGCCGTGTTCCTGGCGATAGGTCTGATAGCGGCGGCCATCGCAAGAATTCCCGCCGGTGAAACCAGCCGCACGTTTATCAGGGGCGCCGCCGAAATGACCGCCGCGGCATTGCTCGTCGGATTTGCCAGAACGATCGAGGTCGTCCTGTCCGACGGTCACGTCATCGACACCATTATCAACGCACTCGCGGGTCTCCTGAAAAATTTCGGTGCCGAAGTGGCGGCATTGGGAATGCTCGTCGTCCAGACGATCTGCAACTTCTTCATTCCGTCCGGCAGTGGTCAGGCGTTCGTGACGATGCCGATCATGTCGCCGCTCGCAACGCTTACCGGCGTGCCACAGCAAACCGCCGTATTGGCGTACCAGTTCGGCGACGGATTCACGAACATGGTCGTGCCAACAAGTGCATTGGTCATGGGCGCCCTGGCGCTCGGCAAGATTCCGTACGGCGCCTGGGTGAGATTCACGGGACCGCTGCTCACGAAGCTATTTGCGATGGCGGCTGTATTCCTGATCCTGACGATTTACATCGGCGACGCGGTCGGCTTCAATCCCTAGGGTGCCGGAGCGAACTTTCCGAACTTTCCGAGCCTTTTGGCTGTGTTCACATGTACCCTGGTCGCCTCTTAGTCAATTCGATGCGGGCGCCTGTAGAATCGGTTCCGAATCTGCGGAAAGTTCGGAAAGTTCGCTCCGGCACCGAATCTACTGCACGCGTACGCGGATTCGCAGGTCGAAAGTCGTCGGTGTGACGGTCGATTTACCGAGAAAAGTGCCGCTTGGACTGATTCGGATATGGCGCACGGCGGAGTCGAAGCCATCGGCATCCGGTGACGGCACGTAGCTGTAGAAGACGCCGTCGGTAGAGAATTCCACGTCGTCGGTCAGGTCGGCCAGGCCGCCGAATACGTATGTCAGGCCGCTCGATGCCGGGCCGGCCCCGTCGGTGAATTCGACCGGGCCGCTCCCGGCCGCACCCAGGTCGCCGACGAACAAGTCCACGTTAGCGGGCATGGGATCCGTTATGACCAGCGACTCATTATCGACGTCGCCTGTGCCGTTGTTCAATGCCGTAATCGTATATTCGACCCAGCCGCCGGGAATGGCTTTGGGATTCGTCGTGTTACTGACCGGGTCAAAAACCGTCAAAACGGTCTTTTGCAGGATCAGATCAGGCGGTTGACTTTGCGCAGTCAGTACCAGCACTGGCTCCGGTGCGACGTAACGCCGCATCAGGATATTTCTTATCCGTGCCTGATCCTGTGCGGTCATGAACGCCGCGAAGCCGCGGCCTTCGTCATCGGCCGCTTCGCTGCCGGTCACGTGAAGGTTGACACCACTCGGATACCCGGGCGCCGCCCAGCTCGCCGAACTGTCCTCGTCCCAGAACGAACCATTGGTCGGATTGACGAGCCAGACGGCCAAACCCTGGCGGCGCCACACATTGGCGACGATATCAGGGGGATTGGGACCGTCGATCGCGGTTACAGTCCGGAATCCCGAGAAGACATCGCCATCGTGGGTATAGCCGCCGGCGGTGCAACCTGTCGGAAACTCGCCGCGGTTGCTGGCGTAGTAGTGGTCCGACGACTCACTACCCAATGTTCCGCTTGCGATAATGCCGCGGACCAGCAGCCCGGTCGTGATGTTCAACTGATAACAGCCGGTGTGGAACCACTCGGCCTCGATGTAGATGTCCCGTTCGTCGATCGCGCGACGATAGCCGCTCGTGAAGTTGTCGCCCGTGTCGTACATATAATAGCCGGCGGCGTTCCAGCTCAGCGAATCGTCCCAGCCACTGCCGTGCCAGGCATCGACGCGGCCTCGGATGTAGCTGGCGGAGCGGTCGATCGATGCATCGTCGTACCAGAGATAAACGTTTGGCGTCGTCATCACCGGCAGCGCAGCCGGTGCCGGATTGTCATAGTACAGGTAATAGTTGTCGTCGTTGCTGCTCGCCGGTATGTCGGCGACGAGCGCAAATCGAATATCGCTTGTCGCACTGTTGCAGTTGAGGACATGCCTCGGCAGGTCCTGCCAGCCGATGCCATCGTAATAAGTGATTCGCAAATCGCTGCAATCCGCCTGCATCTGGCCGGCCGCGATCAGCGCCTGCGTGTCGAGCGCTGCGATCCTGGCGGTGTAGCCAATGTATCCCTTGTCCGGGACATTCGGCCCGGTCGCAACGTCGATTTCGAAGCGATTGGCGTAACCGGTGTCCCACCAGAGGGTCGTGGCGGCGCTCGCGTAATCCGCCGGCGAGAAGGTCACGGCAAGATTGATGCTCAATAGACCCAGTAGCCGTCCAGGAGTCAATGTGCCTGTCATAAGCAGATGCGGGATCACGCTCGATCGGTGCCAGAGGCTCAGAGAATATCAGACTTAAAAACAATCACATAGGATGTAAGCGGTTGTCCCGGCATGCATATTGGACGTTAAATTGGACCATCCGGCAGAAGGGCCGGCACCCAGGCGCAAAATGAGCATGCAGAAGCACCTGAAAATCGGACAGGGCGATGCCCTTATCATCGTCGACGTTCAGAACGATTTTCTTCCCGGCGGCGCCCTGGCGGTAAGCGACGGCGACGCCGTCATCCCGGTCATCAATGACTGGGTCCGAAATTTCGGAGCCAAGGCGTTGCCGGTATTTGCAACAGCGGACTGGCATCCTGCTGAACACTGTTCGTTTGTGGAGAGCGGCGGACAGTGGCCCGAACACTGTGTTGCAGACAGCCGGGGCGCGCAATTCGCTGCCGACCTCGAACTTCCGGATGACGTCCTGGTCGTTCACAAGGGCGCCGAACCCGACCAGGAAGCCTATTCGGGCTTCCAGGGAACAGATCTCACGAAGCAGCTGCGGGACCGCGGCGTAACACGAATATTTGTCGGCGGTCTCGCCACGGATTACTGCGTGTTGAATACCGTCCTGGACGCCCTCGGAGAGGGCTTCGGCGTCGTGCTCCTGACATCGGCCATTCGTGCAGTCGACCTGAATCCGGGCGACGGTGATCGGGCCATCGCGTCGATGCAGGAACACGGTGCCAGCATTCAGGCGTGAAAACTGCAGCACTGCTCACTGATCTGTATCAGCTCACAATGCTTGAGAGCTACTACGAGCACGGCATGGAGGACAAGGCCGTGTTCGAGTTCTTTGTCAGGCGCATGCCACCACATCGCAATTTTCTGTTGTTCGCAGGCCTCGAGCAGGTCATTCAGTACCTGGAAGAGCTGCGCTTCTCGGAGGAAGAACTTGATTGGCTCGCGGGATCGGGCAGATTCAATGCAGGTCTCGTTAATCGACTTGCGGAATTCCGTTTTTCCGGTGAGGTACACGCGATGGCCGAGGGAACCGTGTTTTTTCCCGAGGAGCCTGTCCTTCGGGTCACCGCGCCGTTACCCGAGGCGCAGCTCGTCGAGAGTCGTATTATCAATATTCTTAATTATCAGATACTTGTCGCCAGCAAGGCCGCTCGCTGCCGCCTGATCGCTCCGGGCAAGACACTGATCGATTTCGGGATGCGCAGAGCGCATGCTGGCGAGGCCGCTCTGTTCGCCTCACGGGCCGATTACATTGCCGGCTTCGACGGAACGGCGACTGTCCAGGCAGGGCAGGAATTCGACATTCCCATTTACGGCACGATGGCGCATTCCTACATACAGGCTCACGAGTCCGAATCGCAGGCCTTCGAAAATTTTGCGAACTGTCATCCGAACAACACCGTGCTGCTCATCGACACGTTTGACACCAGACGTGGTGCGGAAAAGGTCGTTCATCTGGCGCAGACCATGAAAGAAAAGGGTGTTTCGATCAAGGCAGTCAGGCTGGACAGCGGTGACCTGCTGGAGCTGGCGCCTTCGGTACGGCAGATTCTCGATGAGGGCGGCTGTGGCGATATTGGAATTTTTGCCAGCGGCGATCTCGACGAGTATCGTCTCGCCGAACTCATTGATGGCGGCTGCCCGGTGGACGCATTCGGGATTGGTACGAGGGTGGATGTTTCACAGGACTCGCCGTCCCTCGACTGCGCGTACAAATTGCAGGAGTACTCCGGTCTGGCCCGGCGCAAACGATCCGAAGGCAAAATGACCTGGCCTGGTGCCAAGCAGGTTTACCGTTACCCCGCGGATAACGGCTACATCGAATGCGACCTGGTTGCTCTGGATGCGGAGTCGCCCGGTGCTGGTAGGGCCCTTGTCGGACCCGTGATGCATGAGGGATGTCGTGCCCGAGCGGCCGAAACACTTGAGCACATACGTGAAAGAAGCAAACAGGAGCTCGCATCGCTCCCGCAGCATCTAAGAGGTCTTGACGTTTCGAAGAATCCCTACACTGTTAATATATCTTCCGGTCTGCAAGAGCTCGCGGCCGAGGTCGACAGGACATTTGACTGAAATGGACATCGCCAAACCATTCATACGGCTGCCGTACGGGTTCGATGCCAAACGGCTGGCCAGGGAAGTGACTGCATTGCCGGAAGCCGCGTGGATGGCGCATCCGTCCGGCATGAAGGGAAACTCGGCCGTGCCACTCATATCGCATAACGGGGGCGACAACGATGACTTCGAAGGATCGATGCGCGTAACTCGCCACCTGAACGGCTGCGAATACGTTCGGCAGGTCATGGCCAGTTTTGACGAAGTACTGGGGCGTACTCGACTAATGAAACTTGCCGGTGGATCCGAAGTCTCGATGCACGTCGACTTCAATTATCACTGGTACACGCGCGTGCGTATTCATATTCCGATCATTACGAATCCCGCGGTGACTTTTTATTGCGCGGATCAGCAGGTGCATATGAAGGCCGGCGAATGCTGGATTTTCAATTCATGGCGACGGCACAGGGTAACGAATGCCGGTGATGAGGACAGAATCCACCTGGTCATCGATGCCGCGGGGTCTTCACGATTTTGGAAAACCGTGCGGGACATGGAACAGTTTGATCCGGTCACCGACCAGGCGGCCGTCGAGAAACTGGTGTCGCCGGCTCCGTTCGAGGCTGGCAAGGAAGTAATCATCCTGACGGAGAAATACAATATTTGTCCCGTCATGTCGCCCGGTGAGGTGGATGCCCTGGTGAGCGGACTAATTCGGGATTTTGAGCACAACCCGAAGAACGACTCGAAACTCATCGATGCCTACGAGAGAATGCTGCTGGGTTTCGCCAAAGACTGGCGGGAGACGTGGCATCTCTACGGTTATCAAAAAGACGGCTGGGATCATTATCAAAAAATAATCGATAAGGTATATGAACAGCTCCATCCCGACATGCGGGCGCTGGTGACCGAGAGTAATGACATAGGTGTCAATCCGATAATCGTTCAGCGCATCCTGAAATCGGCGCTTGCGGTGGACACCATGGATCAGTTCATTGGCGAGCTCGAATCAAACCGATAGGAAAACAATCGCAAATCGTCTTTGTAGAAATCCGCCACCATCTCTTTGAGCTCGTCGTCATAGTATTCGGAAAAACGATCGTGTTTGGACGGATTTTTTCTGCCGAGCTCTGTCGTCTGAATGCCTATGCGATCACAGATCTCGTCATAGGACTCCTGAAGGCGCTCATACCGCCCGAGCGAGTCGAGAACGAGGCTCCCGTCCTCATCGGTCAGCAGTGCGCTCTGCGGCACGACCAGGATCCTGCGTCGGAACCGGTCGACCGTAAGTGCTTGTTTCATAAATGGTATCGCCGAGTCCTCGAACCCCGAATTCTTCCTGTTCAGGAAGAAACAGGTGGATACGAACCGGTCGAACGGATTCCTTACGAATGCGAACCTGTGATACGAGTTCCAGACCTCGTCAGAAAGATGATCCCTGATTTGGCGGGCCGAGATGTGGCCGTGCTCTATTTGCGCAATCTCGGGATGGGGTAGTCTCCTTTTCTCGAACAGATCCTGTTGTTCCCAGTCATCGGGTCCGAGATGGCTGGCCAGCGCCTGCCGAATGGTATGGGTTGCCGTCCTGGGCACTGCGAAGAAAATGAATCTGTGCTTGTGAGAGATAATCAACGCGATCAGGAGATCGGATAGCGCTCGATCACCGCCGGGCCCAATGCTTTCTTCAGCGGGTCGAGCCAGGGCTCGAAATGACGCCACTGCTCCAGGCCGGTCTTGTAAATGGGCTGCCTGACCTGCTCCGAGCTCGGCGTTCTGACGCTTCGCTCGGTCTTGTGAAAATCCACACAGGCCTGCTCGAATGGCAGGTTGCAAAAATCGAGCATCCTATTAACCTGGGTCTCCAGATCATCGACCACATCTTCGTGCTGCACGCGCAGGACGAATCCGGGCAGTGCTTCGTCCCAGTGGTCCATGAGCTCGACGTATTCACGGTAATAGTTGCCGATCTGTGTTAGGCCGTACGAAAACTCCTGGCCCTGGCCGAACAGCTGTTTAAAACCACTAAAGCAGCAGGACATGGGATGGCGGCGCGCGTCGATGACCTTGGCATTCGGCAGGATCAGCTTGATGAGTCCGATGTGAAAGAAATTGTTCGGATTCTTATCGATAAAAAAGGAAGCGTCCTGCCGGTAAACCCGCGTATCCTTGATGAACTGTTCGCCGAATCGCCGGAAGTAATCGTCGTCGAGCTCCGTCAGAATTTTCGGATAATTCGGGGTCCCGCCCTTTTCCTCGATCAGGTTGAGGCTGCCCCGCAGGCGCTGCGCCAGCGCAATGATGTTCGGCAACTCATGGGTGCCTTCCACCATGGAATGCGAAGCCAGTATCTGCTCCAGCAGCGTCGACCCGGCTCTCGGCAAACCGACGATGAATATGGGATCAGGCGCCTGACACCCGACGCCTTGTTTCTGTTCGAAGAATTGCGCGGTGCACACTTCGATCTGGGCGCTGGTGCGGATGGCCAGATGAGCCGGCTTGTGGCGGACGGATTCCTGCTTCAAGGCATTGCCACGCGAGTAGTATCGGAATGACGGCTCGTACTCGCCACGGTCCTCGAAGGCCTTGCCCAGCGCGAAGCACATATGGATCCGATCCTCTGAAGAGATGCTCTCGGAGGCCTCATACTTCTCCATGTGGGCGATCTCGGCGTCGGTGAAGCTGTAGGTCTTGGTATTGGCCAGCGACCAGAAGGCGTCGCCTAGGTCTGGCTGGAGCTCATAGGCCCTGTGGTAGGAGGCGATGGCGGCATCCAGGCCCCCGATGGTCTTCTCGGCGTGCCCGCGCATCACGTACAACATGATCTGCCCGGGACTCTCTTTCAGCACCTCGTTGTAGAGCTCGATCGCCTTCTCGTGCTCGCCGATGCCCGCGGTCGCGTTTGCGAGCAGCGACCGGTAAGCGAGATTACCCGGTTCTTTGTCAACGAGTATTCGTGTCTGCTCGTGGGCTTTTTCAAACTTCTGCATCTTCAGGAGCAGGTTCGCGTAGTCGTACCTCGCCGCATCGTGCTCCGGCGCGAACTCGACGCAGCTCTCCAGCAGAAACTCGGCATCGGAGAGCACTTCCAGCCTGTCACCGATCGCCGCCAGCAGACGCATGCCCTCGATATGCTGCTTGTTGTTGCGCAGGAAGTGCCGGCACAGCCGTTCCGCCTTGTAAAGCTTGCCCTCGTGGATCATGCTCGTGACGCTCAGGAGTTCCTTGGGCAGCCGGCACAGGATTTCCACCTGCTCGAGTGCAGTCTGTGCCTGTTTGGACAGCCCGGCGATCTCGTACAGGTTTATCAAGGCCTGCCAGCTCGCCAACAGCGCCGGGTTCAGGCGTACGGCGTTCTCATAGGAAAGCCGCGCCTCGTCGATGCGATTCTGTGTCAGGAGCGTGTGACCTCGCTCCTGCCGGGCACGAGCATTCTCAGGATCGAGACTCAGAAGCTGATCGAGTGTCGACAGCGCATCATCGAATTTTTGCTGGTAACGCTGGGCGACGGCCAGCACGTAGAGGGCCCCGGCATGCTCGCGATCCAGGCCAACGCCGTCCAGTTCCTCGCGGATCAGGCGATCCGCGGCGGCGAAGTCGGCTTGCTGTATCAGGGCTTTTGCGCGTTCGGCCAGCCGATCTGCCGTATTATTTGAGTCCGCCGCCGCTGTATCCAAACCCGGTTGTCCCCTTCGGCAATACCGAATAAAAAAGGGCGGACCCGACGGCCCGCCCTATTGTTAACGACTAAATGTCACTCATAATCGTAGGTGAAGCGCACCCCGATCTCCCTTGGCCGATTCGTGGTTACGCTCGGTACCCAGTCGGCCGCGTTGATGTTTAGCTGCGCGTGCTCATCGAAGGCGTTGTTGATAAACAACTCGGCGCCCCATTCGTCCTTGTTGACGCCGACGGCGACATTGACCAGGGTGTAGGATTCCTGTTCATACCGCGCGCCCTTGAAGCGCATATCCCCATTCGAATCCATGGCCACCGAGCTCTGGTCGACGACAGAGGCGAGATCGTCACCCGTGAGCGGCGTACCGCAGAAGCCGCCTTCCTCGACGATCTTCAGGCTGGTCGGGTTGCCGAAGACCTGTGTCGCCACGTCCTCGATGAAATAGGCATTACAGGTTGCCAGCGCCAAGCTATCGCCCGTGAAGGAGACTCCCGCCCGGACATAGGCTTCGTAGTCGTTGACTTGGAAGTCGTACCGCGCGCGGATGTTCCCGGAAAACTCGGGCGTGTACGGTAGCCGGGCGCCCACCGGTATCGCGATGTCAACCAGCTGTGGATTGACGCGCGTCAACTCATTGTCGACGAAGCTGACTGCGCCGCTGAGGGTCAGGTTGTCCGTCGCGGCCCACTGAAAATCAGCGTCCAGGCCGCTGACCTCGGCATCGCCGATATTCTCGATGAATACGAGGAAGGCGACGTTGGCCGGGTCGAAACGCGACATCTGCAGATCGGTGATATCGGAGGTATATGCCGTCGCATTCAGGCGCAGCGTCCGGCTAAAGAAGTCGCCTTTGAGGCCGATCTCGTAGTTCTTGAGCTCGTCCGTCTTGACGACGGCCGGCACCAGGAAACCCTGGAAGACGCCGGTCTGATTACCGGAAGGTTTGGCCGAGTTGCGGTTGGTCGTCTGCGGCCTGAATCCTTCCGAGTAGGCGCCGAACAGCATGATTTCGTCGCTGGCGTGCCAGCTCGCAGTCGCGCGCAGGATCGTGTCGTCCTGATTGATGACACCATCGGGCCCCAGACCCTCTATGTTAAACGTGCCGGCGGCAACGCTGTCCACAATCAGCTGGGGATTGCCAAAGGCGAAGGCCGCCAAATCCGCAGGGTCGCGGGACACATTAAACGCGCCCAGTGCCTCCAGGCGCTCGGACACCCGGTTATCGAAGCTCTGGCCGTCACAGGGTGTAGGCGAGCCCTTGCAGCCGAACGAGGAGCCCGTCGATCCCCGGAGCTCGTTGTCTATGTCGTAGTTGCGGGCGCCGATGCTCACCGTCAGGTCATCCGTGATGTCGAAGGCGAACTCGCCGAAGAATGCGATCTGTTCCTCGTCCCGCGTAAAGCTGTTGACGAAGGTCGTTGTCGGACCACGGCCGAACGGGCTGACCACGCCGTCCACGGTGCTGACGATATTACTGGGCGTCGGCGGTGCTTGCGGCGGACTGGTGATCGTGCCCGGTGCAGACGCCATGTTGAAGCCGGCGTCGACCGCGCCAAAGTACTGGAACTGCCCATCCGAGGTGCTCTCTACGTCATCTACGAACACGCCCGCCGTTATACGCCAGCGCCGTTCCGGATCCGTGTGGATGCGGAACTCGTTGGTGAAGCGCTCGTTGGTCGTATTACCGAGATACGACTTCGTCGGGTCGAAACACTGCGTGGCACTCGAGTAACCGCCGGTGCAGATGTAGTAGGCCATATAGGCACCGCCGTTCGTGTAGCCGGTGTAATCCTGGGTGTAGAAGACCTCCCGGTCGAGAAATCCGCCCGTGTAGACCAGCGCCAGCTCGGCGATACGGCCATTCACGGTCCAGGTCGTCAGGCCGAACTCGTCCTGGTTGGTCGTCAGACGGAAGCGATTGACGGATTCTTCTCCGCTCAAGTTCGGGTCGTACTCGAATACGCCTTCGGTTGCGAGGGACTGGTTGGTGTGCTGGACCAGCAGATCCCAGTTGTCATTGAACAGGTAGGAGAAGCCGAAGCGTGCGCCACTGTAGGTCGACTCATTGAAGTCATTCTCTACCAGCGTGCTATTGTCGGCTACCTCAACGGTTGCCCTGACGCCGCCGCAGGCACCGGGATTGAACGGATCGTCGACGGCCGGATTGCCGGTGCAGACGTGTGCGCCGAAGGCTTTGATCGCGTTGCGATTCATGACCTCGATGTCTGCGGCGTAGGTGCCCGGCACGTTGTCGATCCAGCCGCCGGCCTTGTCGGTGAAGGCGGCAATCCGGAACGCCAGCTTGTCGGTGAGCGGCAGGTTCAGGTAGGCCCGTATCGCGGTGCTGGGCTCGCCGCCGCTCGTGAGGCTGAACTTCGTGTCGAAGCCACCCTCGAAGTCGCTGTGATTGGGCTTGTTTGTGATCAGCCGCACGGTGCCGGTCTGGGAGCTCGCGCCGAACAGCGTGCCCTGCGGCCCCGGCAGAACCTCGATGCGTTCCAGGTCCGTGGCATAGACGTCCAGGTTGCGGCCGGAGAAGGACACGGGCTGCTCGTCCTGATACAGCGCCACGGCCGGTGCCGTTGCCTGGATGGACGTAATCGTGATTGACGACTGCTCGGTCGCGGTGCCGCGGATGTAGAGCTCGGCCTGTCCTGGTCCGCGACCGGTCCAGACGACATTCGGCAGATACTGTACGTACTCTTCGAAATTGTCGACGCCGAGTTCATCAACCATATCGCCGGTCATCGCCACGATCGATACTGGGATGTCCTGCATCGGCTGCGCGCGTTTTGTCGCGGTAACGGTGATCTCTTCGATGAAGCGAGTGGGCTCTTCCTGAGCTGTCGCCGTGCCGCCGCTTAAGGCGACAGCAATTGCTGCAGACAAAACGGTATTGGTTGGTCTGTTCTTTTGAGACATGCTATTCCCCCCGGAAAGAAACTCACGTTCCGCTTCTTGGCAAAACGGACAAGCCAGTGCACAGTCGCAAATTGCGTCGCGACTACTCTGTTGGCACCATACAGGACACCCTGAAAACTATAACAGTCATCGCGTCGAGGGCTGTCTGTATGCGACCCTGCCTGTGCTAATCACGACATATCGATGAAGAATAGGAACGACCAGCTGCCCCGGCCGCGCGATCCGCGCTGCCACACGGGTCCGGCGCTGATTGAACGAGAGCGTGACTCGTTATTCCGCCGCGCCTGGCATCCGGCAGATCCCGGGTCTCGAGGTGTCGATTTGAAACACGCCCTGCATGCAGTTCGGGGCTGAATGAGGGAAGCATTGCATGGCGCAGGAAAATGATTCGTCAAGGATATTCAAGACTGAGATCCGGCACGAGCCGGGACAGGACAACATTCAGGTCCTCGGGCTGGATATTCATGGCC
>JBHIDG010000061.1:0-11930 GCA_046760025.1 Woeseia sp.
GGGGCCGAATGTGGCGGGAGTGATCGGCTCTGCCGTAGCAGCCGGCATCCTGATCATGTTTACCTCTTGATGGCAGCTCCGATGAATTTCAATTGGCGTATCGGATTACGCGGTTCGTGCGCGGACATCGGCGTTAACCGACATTGGCATACCGTTCCGAACTTCGGCTGACCGGCGTAGTACGTTGCATCGGATTGGCACGCGTAATTCAGGAATCTCACAAGTCATATCACGAGACGGCGGAGCCGGTTCCCAAGGCTGGCACGACAGTGAGCGCAATATTGCGTCCTAGCTCGACCACTTCCGAGGAACGTCAACCGGCTCGGCGCCCTGACATGTCATGAATAATCATTCAGCAGGGACAGCCTCGCCGAAAATGATTAGAAAGACCGGACAAGCCGCAGCATTTGCATCCTGGTTTTTTCATCGGGCAGGCGCCCGAAACCGGCTGACAGATTGTCGACGGCGTGCTCCGTCTTGGTCGTTTCGGTGAGCACGCAGTTGACCGCAGGGTTCGCAAGGATATATTTCAACGAGAATTGCGCCCAACTATGGCAGTCGAATTCTGCGGCCCAAGCCGGTAATACTTTACCGCTTACAAGTGGAAAATATTCGCCGTTGATAAACGGCCTGTTGGTAACGACGGCAACGCCTTCGTCCTGCGCAAGCGGCAGGAGTCGATCACCTGATTCCGGCTCCAGCATGGAATAGTTCAGCTGAACAAAATCCAGGGTGCCACTTCGTATCAGCGACTCGATCATGTCGTAATAACTATCTCGCGCAATGGCAATACCGATATAACGAGTACGACCTGAGTCCTTCCACCCTTGCATCAACCGCCACTGGTTCTCTATGTCGGTTGGCCGAGGAAGCTGCAACAGATCCAGTACTTTTTTGCCTTGAATTTCCCGCGACCGATCTATTTCGTCCAGTCCATCCTGCCAATCATTGGCGCCGATATTAGTACCGAGAAACAGCTTATCCTGCGCTCGGTGCTCGCCCATATACTGGCCGAGTACTACCTGACTGATTCCGTCTGTGTCGACAAAGCTTCCACCCATTTCGAGCAGAACGTCCAGAAGTTTCTTCGCATTAGAATAATCACCGGCCCTGAACGACTGTGAATTTCCGAATCCAAGAATCGGCAGTGGCTCCCCCGAGCTCGGGATGGGGCGCGTCGGTACTTGCCTGGCCTGCCTCGCCTCGGCGAAGATTGCGCGCGGCATGGAAAAGGCAGCGCCGAATACACCGGCGTGACGAATGAATCCACGGCGATTCATCAATTGTTCCCCCTTCACGTTGATCGAGGCCGCTTGTAAATTTACCAGAACACGCCGCGGAATGGCGTTGCGATCCGCAACCGTCGACCGGGACGCCGGCCCGCAGAGTGAGCGATTGATTTTTCAGTACACGGGAGAGTCGATGTCAGGTTCCCGCCATATGCATGCCGGTTCCTATTCGAATCCCAGTATCCGGTCCGATGGCCAGGCATGGCAGGTTACGCATTCGGCCGCAGCCTCACGGGCCCGGTGACAGCCGATACAGCTCGCCATGGCCAGAATTGCCTTGGTTTCAGACACGGTTTCAACCTGACGCACGTCGCCGTGGCAGGTCTCACATTGCGTGGCCGCATTCAGGTGTGCCCTGTGGCTCCAACTCACGCCCGGTGTGATCGCATAAACACGCACCCAGGGGATTTGCTGGCCTGACTCCGAATACTCGCGCAAGGCCATGATTGCAGGCTTGTCCTTTGCAATCGTGATGTGGCACGACATGCATGTTTCAGTGGCCGGAAGGGTCATTTGGGCCCCGGGATCGGGATTGGCATGACAAAGCTGGCATGCCAGCCCTGAAGCAAGATGGGTCTTGTGGCTGAACGGCAGCGGCTGAGCAGGCGCCGGGTGCGGCGCGATATTGTCCGGCACCGCAGGCACGGCGACTGCGGCGGATTGTTGTGCAGTCGACGGCACTGTCGCCATGAATGCAATCATTAGCGTGCACTGCGCGGTTGTCCGGCAAATGGCAGTTATCGTCGTTGTGTCAGTGCAATCTGGCCGTTTCATTTTATTGCGCTTTCGACCGGGCCGACGTGCCGACTGCTTCCTCTATGCTACTGCCGTGGTCTTTGAGGATTACGATGGCAGCATTGCGGCCCGGACGGCCCGTCACAGACCCGCCGGGGGCAGTGCACGAGCCCGTCTGGTACAGCCCTGGAATAGGCATGCGGTATTCCGCCCAACCCGGCACCGGGCGCATATCGCCTGACTGAGCTGTGCCGTACGCTGCAGCGTGCACGCTGCCGCGCCACATGGCCGGGTTCATACGCTCGATGTCAATCGGGCTCTGGATGAATCTGCCCAGGATCTTGTTTTCGGTCAGGTTGGGGCAAAACTTCCGGAAGTAATCGAACACCTCGGCAGCGACCTGATCCTTGATGTTATCCCAGTGTCGCGGGCCCTCCTTGAGCGCGTAGGGCAGATTACCCTCGAGCTTGAGCGTGTGGTGCCCGGCCGGAGCCCGGCTGGGATCCGCAATGCTCGGGCAGACGATCTGCAACGGCAACCCCTCCAAATCGATCTCTCCGGTCGCGTGTTCATAGTCCGCGCGCAGTATCCGCTCCGGGTCGGCCATCAGCACCGATTCAGGCGGTGAGATAGTGCTGCCATCGGCGAGCTCATATTCGGGTGGCTCCGAGACGGCGTAATGAAAGGCGAACATGGCGTGTTCCGGCTGCAACAACCGTACATTCTCCAAAAAACCGTCGCCCCAGAGATGTTTCGGCGCCATATTCACCAGGTGCTTGATATGAATCGTTGAAATGACGCCCTTGCGGGCGCGATGCCGGGTGCCATCCATGCACTCGACGCCCCGGCACCTGCCATTCTCGATCATGAGCTGAGCCACCGGCATATTTGTCTGGATTACACCGCCATTGGCCTCGATCACCCTACCCAGCGCAACCGCCAGCATGCCTGAGCCCCCCCTGGCAATGGGGCGACCTTTTGTTTGATGTCTGATCGCCGTAAACAACTGTCTGCCGGTGTCGGGATGTCCTCCCGGAACGCTGCCGAAGCGGCCTACGGCAAGGTGAAAGGTGCGGATATGGTGGTTCTCGAAAGTTGCCTTGACGAGGTCGTAACCGGACATGGCAAACCTGCGGCGCCACACGCCGCTGTCCGCGATGTCGGATCTGGTCTGACTGGCGGCATCATAGGCCTGTAATTCAGCCACCAGTCGCTTGAACGTGTCTGCATCCTTCCTGGAGTGTTTGGCGTATTCTGCGTAGGTTCGCTCCAGGTCTTTCCAAACAGTGATCGAAGCCTTGTCCGGAAACGAGATGTGCATGATCGGATCCGGGTCTATGTACTCGAGCCCATACTCGTACAGGTCGAGTTCGTTGTCGCGCAGCACCGGGTTGGATTGAATGAAGCCGTGTACGGTTGAGCAGAGGTCTTCCTTGAAACCCGGCATGCAGACTTCGGCCGTCTTGCAGCCACCTCCAATCGTGGGCCGGCCTTCGAGCACGAGAACGCTGAACCCTGCCTTGGCGAGATAGGCTGCGGTGATCAGACTGTTGTGTCCGGCGCCTGCCAACACAAAATCAAAAGCGGTGTCGGCCCGGGAGATGCTCTGGATAGCCATTGCATTCAGAGAAAGAGAGCCCAGTGTCGCCCCTTTGAGAATATCCCTCCGGGATACCGTCTTCATCCAACCCTCCTGCCTGAAGCCGTCGCTATTATGGTGAAAGCAATTGCTGGACCGCAAGCTATTAATTTGCTGGTGGAGCTGGAGGCAGTCGCGGCCCGGATGCCGGCCGTGGCGTACTAGTCCGCCGGTGGACCACCGGGTTGCTGCTTGAATCTGCCGTGTTCGGCATAGTAATCGTCAACGAGCTTATGGCGCTTTGCGATAGCGGGCAGTGCAATCAGGAAATCCCATAGCGCAAGAAAGCCACCCACCCACATTGTTTTGACAGCAATCCACAGGCCTCGCGACGCCTGCAGTTTCTCCGAACAGGCGTGTTCATTGGTATTGATGTTTACGCGATCTGCCAATGCCTCGGCCAGGCCGTCTTCAGTCGCCCAGTTACAGCGATAATGGACGTAACCTTCGGGATTGATAACATATATGATATTCGGCATCGCGCCGTAGGCAATGTGGAAGTTGCCGGCAAGTTGGTCAACCAATATGGGCCGGTCTTCGTCGTACTTTGGCACAAGTGTCCTGGCAGCATGTATCTTGTCGTCGAATGTCTGATGCTGATGCAATCGCTCACCCGGGTGCGCCTCGCGAACATAGACCACGACGAATTCGACGTCGGGATGCTTCGCATGGAGTCTCTTCATGCCGGGGATGTTCTTGGTGTACATCGAGCACGTCGATGAGCCAGTCTCGAGGACGACCCACTTGCCGCGAAAATCTGAAATGCGCACCTCGTTGCCATCCAGGTCAGTCAACGGAAAATCGATCGCCGGCTCCCCGGCCCTGGGTCCTTTGAATACATCCCAGTCATACTGCATCACGGTAAAACGCGGGCGGTTATAAATGATTTTCGGTTTTTGTTCCGGTGCGTTCATTGGAATATCCTGTCTTTTTTTGCCGCTGCTCTTGTCCTCTGGCCACGAGCTATCGTCATGTGCGCTGTCCCGGATCGCCCATCCGCGAGAGCACGAAATACAGTGCGCTCAGGATAATCAAGATGATGCTCATCGTGGTCCAGACTGCGGCAGGGTCAGCCGGGTCGATGAACGGTTGCACCAGGACAGGCGCAGAAAACTGGCCCAGGAACATCGCAGTCGTAACCAGGCCGACGCCGAAACCACGCCGTTTCGGCGATACGATCGACAGGATCCAGCTGCTGTGGTTGGGAACATACAACCCAAAGCCGAGGCCGGCCACCACCATGCCCAACAGGGCGATATTATAACTGGGTGCCAGGGCAACGACGAAGTAACCCACAGCCATCGACAGGAAGACAAACGAATAAATGGCGACGAAGTTCATGTGCTGTTTAAACCTGTGATAAACCAACGAGATCAGTGCGCCGACCGTGTTGCCGAGCGCGATCGCGCCGCCCATCTCAAACGGCGAGGCAGTGAACGCGTTGCGCAGGTAAAACGGCAATTGAACCGGCGTGATAAAGAACAGGCCCGAGGCCAGAAATGCGGATACGAAAACGTACGCCGAGGGCCAAAACGGAATTTCCGGCACGCCTTCGCCTGCTTCCGGTGCTCGGGTGGCCTGCGCACTGGGCAGGCTTTCGCTGAGGGCGATCAGCCCACTGGGCAGGATAACAAACGCGAGCATGTAACCCAGGAACGGCACCTGCCAGTTGAAATTGGCCAGGAACCCGCCCAGCAACATGAATACCACGCCGCCGATTTTCATTGCCGAACCCTGCCACCCGATGACCCTGTTACGCTCCGGGCCTTCATAACAATCACCAACCATGGCCACGGTAGCGGTCTTGATGCCTGCGATTGACAATCCGAGGACAGCACGGCCAATGAACATGAAAAAGAAACTGTCGGCGAAATAGCCGGAGGCGCCGCTGATGCCGAATATCAGCAGCGAACCGTTGAGCAGTCCTTTCCTGCCGATGTTATCGCTCAACCAGCCAACCAGCGGTGCGCCCAGTATGATGAACAGGGCAGGAATGGATAACAGGATAAACTTGACCAGGAAGATTACACTGGGGTCGCCGGGCAATATGCTAATGGCATTCAGGATGGCCCTCGCGAACACCTCATTTTCGGCATGTTCCGCAAAAATTTTGGCGATCTCGGGCATCGCCGGTGACGCTAGCGGTGTTCCCAGCAGCGCGATTGCGGTGGCTGCCAGGATAACGAACAAGCCATGTTTGCTGATTGCAGCCTTGGGGCCGGGTTCGAGCGCTTCATGCGACACGGGAAACTCCTGTCTGGCATCAGGCCGTTGTGTCGAAATACCTGATGCGGTAATCGATTGCAATGGGTGCCGGTTTGCCTTGCTCCCCCGAGGCGGTGAGGCGCAGCTGTAGAACTCTGGCTCCGCGGCAGCCATCACCGGCTTTTTCCATCATGGCTCAAACCGCCGTGGCGCCATGCCGGCATGGTGGTCCACGCATGGCCTGGTTCAGAGCCCGGTGCTGAGAATCCGACCCGCCGGAAAATACGTAGTTGCAATCGATTGCAGTCGCGTAATCTTGCGAGTATTCTCGATTGGCTGCCGCCACGAAAAGGCCACATACGGGATTGGTCGAAGCTCATTCGGCTTCTGATTTTGTCCAGACAGGAAACGGGCGCCGGCGGTCATTGAGTCAACAACTTTTAGTCATGCCGAGACCGGTACAACTGCAATGAGCGGGTTTGTTTCTGCCCGGGATACGCAGACAACAACAATGAGGTGAACCATGTCCAAGCCCCGTCACGATCGAGATTCAAACCCCGGGATTAACCATGAGCCCGAAGAAAGAGGCGCTCGGGTGAGCCGGCGACAGGTTCTCGCAGGCGGCGCCAGTGTCGCCCTGGTGGGTCTGGTCGGGGTCACGGACACGCGCGCGCAGTACACGGGCATCATGGAGGGGGGCGGCGGTGTGCCGTTCCGGCTGCCCATGGGGGCGCTCAACTACCTCGACCGCAACCAGTACATCCACAATATGGACATCATCTCATTCGCCGAGGGCTCGCCGATGCGTAGCGGCGAGCCGCTGATGAGCATGTGGGCACGCGGCTCGCAGCGCCTGATAACGACCGGCAACGGCTGGCTCGATGTCAGCAATCCACGCAGACCGAAGAATATCGACCTGGGGATGCCCATGCGAGGAACGATCTCCTTTCAGGAGTCCACCGGCAAGTGGATTTTCATGAGAACTCATGGGGAGCCGTTGACGGGCGCCGGACCCGGACAGCCCCATGGCCGCTGGCATGAGGAGGTCTTTCGCAGGGCCGTGAGCTTCGATGGGCTGCGGGGCATCAGTACCTATGACATCAACGATCCTGGCAACCCGAAGCTGTTGGGAGAGTTCAGCACCGGCTCCACGGGCAGCGGCACCCACCACAACTATTACGATGGCGGCCGTTACGCTTATCTGGATGCCGGCTGGTCCGATCAGTTCCGTATGGAAAATGCCCAGCGGGCGCACGGCAACGGACTCATGATAGTCGATCTGTCCGATCCGGCGAACGTGAAGGAAGTGTCCCGCTATCACGTACCGGGGCAGCTGTTCGGCGAGGAAGACGAATACAGGAAGTACTGGTTCGCCGGCGACCATGCGGCCTGGACGTCTTCGCACGGTGCCCCCAGCGTTCCGGTGCGCGTCGAAGACGGTGGCAGGTTCGGCTACGGCGGCTTCGGCCATTTCGGGATGATTACTTTCGACTTCAGTGACATCGCCGACCCCAAGCCGTTGAGCAAACTGCGTTGGGACAGCGAGGCTATCGGTGGCATCCCATACCACACCGTGTTCCCGGTGGTCGACGGCAAGGGGCAGTTCGGCAACATTATCATTGGCATACCCGAGGCCATCGAACCGGACTGCCGCGAGCCATACAAACCCGTGCAGGTGATCGACGTAAGCGATCCGCGCAACCCCGAGATCATCGGTCTGTTCCGCAGGCCGGTGCCGCCCGAGGATGCGCCGTACAATGATTTCTGCCTGTCCCGTGGGCGTTTCGGCACGCACAATTCGCAGTGTTTCATAGCGCCCGGGGCCTCGAATCCGAATATCGTCGCGACGACACATTTCAATGCCGGCATTCGCATCACGGATATTTCCGATCCGACCAAACCGCGCGAAGTCGCCTGGTTCCTGCCGCCGCGCGGCGGAGAGATAGAGGACTATCATAGTTGGCGTCGCGGCGATTCCGAAACCGTATTCATCGAGTGGGACCGGAACCTGATCTGGCTGGGCACCCATGCAGGCAACTATTGTCTGTCCTGTCCGGCACTCGGCGAGCCGGTGCTCAAGCCACGCAAAATAGAGCGATGGACGGTTCCGCATGGCAATCGCGGCTGGGATGCCTAGACAGCCTGCCGCGTTGAGGCACAGCGACGCGCCGACGATTCGCCGCATCGTTGCGATATTGTTGCTGCCGTTCGCGGCCCCGGTCGCGTTCGCGCAAAGTCCGGATGTGTCCGAGCCTCTCGAGCCCGCCGTGTTCGTGTTCACGGAACCTGTGCGGAACTCGGATATTCCTGTCGACATAACTTTGCTGGAAACCGTGGACGGTCTGTACACCGCCATCGGCCTGCGCAAGCCGAGGGGCAAGGGACCGTTTCCCATCGTGTTGTTCTTCACCGGCAACGGCGGCGGCGGGGTGCCCTGGGTGCGCCATCAGATCAACAACCGTGCCTACACGCTGGAACGGTTCCTGGAGGCGGGCTATGCGGTGGGTTGGCTGCGCTACCGCGCCGAGGTCTGGTTCGAGTACACGCGTGTGCCGCAACTCGAGGTATCCCGCCACCTGGCGCATCAATTGCTGAACCGGCCGCCGCTGGAATACGACGACCTGCAGACCATCGTGGAATACGTGCGCACACTGCCGTACGTGGACGCCGACAAGGTTGGTCTGGTGGGCAACAGTCATGGTGGTGGCATGATCCTGAAGGCCACCGCCGAGATGAGCGTGACCGCTGCCATCGTGTCCGAACCCGATGCCAGCGAGTTTTTACAGATGGATCCGTCGAAGTTCGGCGCGGACGTCGAATTTCGGACCATGGAATCGGTGGCGCCGTACCTGAACAAGAAAGTGGCAATGCAGCGCATCAGCCGTATCGAGACGCCGATTCTCATGATCGGTCGCGTCGATGATCATCTGCAGGGCATATTCGAGACGGCATATACCTGGATGAAAGAAGCCGGAAGAGACGTTGAATGGATTGCCCATGACCACCCGGTTCACGGTTTTCTGATCCGGGTCCCGCAAGAAAACGGGATCTACAAACCCGATAGCGTTCAGTTGGAAGCAATCCGGCAAGCCCTCGACTTCTTCGGACGCCACATGGCACCGTGACAGCAAATCAATCCATCGCTACTGAAGCATCGGGCTGATGCTGCACGGCGATCGCCTGACCGTATGCAATTCCGACAAAGACCGACAATTGCTTGATCACTACATGCATCATCGCGTACCGGGCAATGGTCAGCTGCTTATGCCCGCATTTTCAGTGCCTGCTGCATATGCGGTTTCCCGGGTCGGAGTATGGCTGGCGCAATGCAATCATCTGTTCGGGTGGCCGGTCTGCCGGGCAAGATCTCAACTTGACAGTGCCGAGATGCCCCGCTCAGAATTGATTGCAACACTGCCGGCCTACAAGAACTCCCACTGGTACATACTCGCCCATTTCGTCCAACAGCAGTCAGGCCGAATGTTGCCGAATCGTGCGGGTTGCTGAACACCCAGAGACCCGTCAACAATGTCCTCAACTGAAATTCAGACCGTAGCGGAAGCGATCGTGGACAGCCTGCTGCGACACGGGGTGGAAGTGATTTTCGCGCAATCCTTGCCGTCGGCCGTAATGCTGGCAGCCGAAGACCGGAACGTTTCGCAGTTCATGTATCGAACGGAAAATGCCGGTACGGCGATGGCAGACGGCTATGCCCGCATCACCGGAAAGGTTGGCGTGGTCGCAGCGCAAAACGGCCCAGCCGCGACTCTGCTCGTGCCGGGTCTGGCCGAGGCGCTCAAGGTCTCGGTGCCGGTGGTCGCGCTGGTACAGGACGTGGTGCGAACCCAGTCGGATCGCAATGCTTTCCAGGAGCTGGACCATATTGCGCTGCTCCAGGGCTGTACCAAGTGGGTGCGCAGGGTAAGCGAAGCATCACGCGTGGTCGACTACATCGACATGGCCTTCGCCGCCGCCGCCGGCGGACGGCCGGGACCGGCGGCGCTGATACTGCCGGCTGACCTGTTGCTGGAAAAAATTCCGCTTCCGGCGTCACGCAAGGCCGGCCTGGGACATTTCCCACTCGATCGCACCGTCGCGGATCCGGCCCGAATCGAGGAAGCCGTGGAGCTTCTCGCCGCGGCGAGAAGCCCTATGCTCGTGGCTGGCGGTGGCGTACATCTGTCCGCGGCCTGCGACGAGGTGGTGGCATTGCAAAGCGATGCCCATCTGCCGGTGATGACCACTGTGATGGGCAAAGGCGCGGTCGATGAGCGCCATCCGTTGTCTATCGGGGTAACGGGCTACGCGCAGGGGAGACTGTCGCCCACCCGATACATGCGCCGCATAATTGAGGAAGCCGATGTGATTCTGCTGGCGGGAACGCGTACCAACCAGAATGGCACCGATTCCTGGGCGCTCTATCCCGACGGCGCGCGCTACATTCATATCGATGTAGACAGCGCGGAGATTGGCCGCAACTATGAAGCGGTGCGCCTGCACGGCGACGCCAAACTGACACTTGCGGCGATTCACGCAAAGCTCAAGGGGCGCCGTCAGCCGGCGCCGGACATCGAAATCCGGATCGCCGAGGCCAAACAGAAGCACGCGGTGGAGATTTCCGCGCTCGAGCAGTCCGACGCCGGCCCGATCAGGCCGGAACGCCTCGCGGCCGATATTCGACAGCTACTTACTCCGGATACGATCGTTGTTGCCGATGCCAGTTACGCCACGCTGTGGATAGCGTGCTATACGGTATCGCTCGAGGCCGGCATGCGCTTTATTACGCCTCGCGGGCTGGCCGGGCTGGGCTGGGGTCTGCCCCTTGCCATCGGCGCCAAGGTTGCCCGACCGGACAGTCCGGTACTCTGTATGGTAGGTGACGGCGGTTTCGCGCACGTCTGGTCCGAGCTCGAGACCGCCGCGCGCCGCAAGACGCCCGTGGTTCTGACGGTACTCAACAACAGCTGCCTCGCGTATCAAAAGGATGCTGAAGACGTGAAATTTGGGCGTCACACCACAGCCTGTTACTTTACTCCCGTAGATCACGCAGCGATCGCACGCGCCAGCGGATGTCGCGGTATTCGAATTGAAAAAGCCGGCGATTATCTGCCCGCATTGCGTGATGCGCTCGAATGTAGTGAGACGACACTGCTCGACGTGGTCACCGATCCCGCGGCGTACCCGCCGGTGACGTTTTTCAACGGACTGGATGACATCCGTGCATCCAGCGGAGAGTGTTGAGACCGGCAACTCAGGGCTTTTACATATTGATCAATCAGACGCCGGAACGGAGCATGAACACAGACGAGCTTAGAACGCGGTTCGAAGATTACTGCGAAAAATATGACGCGATCAGCATGCGTCGCGATAACGGAATCCTGGAGATGACGCTGGGCACCGATGGCGGACCGCTGCAATGGGGAAGGCAGCCACATGCCGAACTGGAAGAAGCATTCTTGAATGTCGGCCGTGATCGTCAAAACCAGGTCGTGATCATGACCGGAACGGGCGACGAGTTTTCCGGTCCGGTCGCCGAAGCCGAGTCCAACAGGGCCGCGCACAGGCAGACCGCCGGTGAGTGGGCCGAGCTGGGCTGGGAGTCCAACCGGCTGCTCGGCAACCTGCTGGCGATCGATGTGCCTATGATCAGCGCCGTCAACGGTCCCGCGGCACGGCATGCGGAACTGCCGGTGATGTGCGATATCGTGCTGGCCTCGGAGAACGCGACTTTCCAGGACTCAGCTCACTATGTCGGGGGCCTGGTTCCCGGAGACGGCGTGCATGTGGTATTCCCGATGATCATGGGTCTGAACCGCGGCCGCTACTTTCTGCTGACCGGACAGGTACTCGATGCCGGTCAGGCGCTGCAGGCCGGTCTGGTGAACGAGATCCTGCCGCGCAGGGAATTGCTGCCGCGGGCCCGGCAACTCGCGCGCCAGATCATGCAACAGCCCGAGATGAACCGGCGCTATGCCCGGTTATTGCTTACCGACGAGCTGCGTCGGCGGATGAGTGAGCTGCTCCCGTATGGCCTGGCACTGGAAGGCCTGGCGATTACTCGC
>JBHIDG010000062.1:0-11865 GCA_046760025.1 Woeseia sp.
CCAGGCGGTGTGGATCGTATCCCGGGAGGTACTGGCCCGGCAGCGGCCGCAGCAATGCTCTGCCCGGCGAGCCGACCGGTCAGGATCGCCGGCCCGAGGAACATGCCGTCCAAGCCGTGTTTGCCGTTGATGCCGACGCTGCCGTTCAGTTCGCCGACCGCATACAGGCCTTGAATCACCTGGCCGCGTTCATCCAGGGCGCGTGCCTGGCGGTCAACGGCGACGCCGCCCATGTTTTTACGCGTCATCGGGAACATCTGCACTGCGTAGAACGGCGCCTGCGCTATTTTGTGCGGCACGTCGTCGCCCTGGGAGAAACGGCCGAAGTCAGTGTCCTCGCCCGCGTCGATCATTGCATTGAACCTCTGCACGCTTTGCGCCAGGGCATCGGCCGGCAATCCGGTCATGGCGGCCAGTTCTCCCAGACTCTTCGCCCGCTTCGCCGCCAGCGGATCATCCAGGATGGGATGACCGTCTATGGGATTCTTGAGCCAGGCGGCGCCGCGCAGGGTGAATCGATCCCGGCCGGATCGGTCGAATATCATCCAATAGGTAGACGGCGCCTGCTGCAGCAGGTCGACAAGGATGTCCTTATCGAAGCCGCTCTCATTGGTGAAGCGCCGGCCAGATGCATTGACCCACATGGCTTGGTCATTCCCGGCCGTCAGGGCATGACTGCCGTCCGAATCACGCGGGTCGAGCAGTCCATTGACGTAAATGTAATGACGATCGATCCTGGCCAGGGCGGCGCCGGCCTCGCTGGCCATGTCGTGCCCCGAGCCTCTGGCACCGACGGCCGACCCGACCAGCAGGCGGTCGGGCCGAGGCCAATCCGGCGTCCAGGTTGCGAGCACGCGCTCCAGGTCACCCTCGAAACCGCCGGTGGCGAGTACCACATGGGGTGCGCGCAGGGAATGCACTTCGCCACTCCGCAGATTCTTCACCACGACACCGCTGACCTGCCCGTCCCGGAGCAGCAGTTTCTCGGCGCGAGTGTTCCAGAGAAAGGACACGTTCGGCAGGGCGAGCGCGGTGCGGAATATGGGCAGTACCAGGTGGACGGCACGGCCCTCTGTGAAGTGAAATCGCGGCACGCTGTTGCCATGCCCCGCGGCCACGCGGACGAATTCCACGCCCATTTCGGTGGCCCAGTCATAGATCATCCCGCGGGAATTATCCGCGTAAAAACGCGTCCACTCGGGGTCGCCGTCCTCGGTCCATTCCGTCCAGTCTTGGTAGGCCAGGTCGGGTGAGTCCTCAATGCCTGCTCTCTGCTGCACCGGCGTCCCCACCAGGGCGACGCCGCCGGCCAGTACGGCGTGGCCGCCGGCCACCGAGTTCAGCTCGACCACCAGGACCTCGACGCCACTGCGCCCCATTTCCACCGCGGCCGACAGGCCGGACAAGCCGGCCCCGATAACGATCGCCTGCGCATCCTGCCGGACTTCGGCCGGTTGCCGACCACAACCCGCCAGCAACACCGCCAGCCCGGCGATCAGGCTACTGAAAACCGCGTTGCGGGCGACTGCAAACGATCTCGGCGTCATCTGCGTCACCTCGGGCGCGCTTTTGCTCTATGCTTCGCCATCACTCGGGCTTCTCGCCGGCACCCTGGTGCGACGTCGGATCCAGCGTGCCGGCCGGCGCAAGGTGACACGCATCACAGGTTTCAGCCTGTGCCAGTATCTGCATCCGCGTGGTGGCCGGAGCGAACGGCACGAGGTCTGAGTGACATTGCGTGCAAGGATAACCGCGTTCCAGAACCAGATTGTGAGACCGCTCGAAATGCCAGTATCCGTCGCGGGATACCGCCAGCATCGCCTCGAGATCGTTCGCATCCAGATCCGGAACCCAGGGACGGTCTTCGACGGCCGACAAGGCGGATGCCGGCAACACATACTGGTCGCGAGTAAAAGGCCTGGCGGCCCAGTTGCCGCCGGCAGCCAGGTCGGCGACCACGCTGCGGCCTGCCACCCGGCCGGTCAGAATCGCCGGACCCGTGAACATGCCATCCAGTCCGTTCAGGCCGTTGATCCCCGCCGAGCCGGTCACCTCGCCGGCAGCATACAGCCCCGGCACCGGCTGGCCCGCAGCGTCGAGCGCCCGCGCGGATAAGTCGATCGCTATGCCGCCGGCGCTCTTGTTGGCCATGGGAAAGCTCCGCATCGCATAAAACGGAGCCCTGTCGATGGTAAACACCGGCGGCGGCTTTTCCGCCGGTATGCCGTTTACGTCGGTGCTGTCTCCGGCATGCACCTTCGCGTTGTAGTCCCGCACGGTTTCCACTAGCGCGTCCGACGGCAGGCCGATGCGCTCCGCCAGTTCTTCGAGGGTATCGGCCTTGATAGTAACCTCGGGGTTATCAAGAACCAAGCGCTGGATTTTTTCGCGGTCCAGGGCTTGCGCCGACACGAAGTGTGGACTGTTGATGCGAAATCCGCCTTTGTCGTCATCGTCGAAGACGCGCCAATACCCGGGTGGCTCCTGTCGCATGACCACGGGGAAGACATCCCGGTCGATTCCGGCCTCGGTGACAAAACGTCTGCCCTCGCCGTTCACCCAGATAGCCCGGCTGTTAGCGCCGACGAATCCTCTCTCGTCATCCAGCCCGAGCACGTTGGGCAAGGCGGCATAGCCGTTGTACTGGCGGTCCATGTTCGTCAGTGCAGCGCCGGCTTCCTCGGCCATGATATGGCCGGTGCCGCGCGAGTATTGCCCCGACATGCTATATATCTGCTCGGGGGCAGGCAGGTCGACGCGCCAGTTCTCCCGCACCATCGCGATGTTGCTCTGGAATCCGCCGGTGGCGAGAATCACGGAGTCGGCACGTAGTTCCAACGGCTCACCGTGCCGCAGTTCCTTTGCCTTTACGCCGACCACGCGGCCGTCCAGCTTGATCAGATGTCGCGCCACGGTGTTCCACCTGAACGTAATGTTGGAATAGCGCAGCGCCTCCAGGTACATGGGCCGCGTCAAATTCAAGCCGCGCCGGTAGGTCATGTGAAACCTGGGTACGCTGTTGCCGTGGCTGGGTATGATACGGTCGAAACGTGCTCCCAGCCCCGTCACCCAGTCATAGATCAACTCACGCGAATGCTGCACGTAAAACCGGGTCCACTCAGGATGGCCATCCATCGTCCACGCCATCCAGTCGCGATACGCCTGATCCGGCGTATCCTCGAAACCCATCGCCGCCTGCATGGGCGAGCCCACGATGGCCACGCCACCCGACTGGATACCGTGCCCACCGAACACCGAATTCATGTCTATAATGAGCACCGCGGCGCCGCCGTTCGCCGTATCGATGGCGGCCGACAGGCCGGCCAGCCCGGCACCGACCACGATGACGTCGGCGTCATTTCGAGCCTGCCGCTGCTGTTGTTCGCAGGCCGCAAGCCAGACCAGAGAGTAGAAGACCAACAATGAGTATATTCGAGGCCCTGCTGCCAACTTCATCACCCTGCGCCTTGGCGGTTTTTGCCGTTATCCAGTTGCGTGGATAGTACAATTTCCTGCCTCTTGCAGATATCACTGCCTGGCAGGCAATTCGCTTCCCGAACAACTTCTCCCGGGCATCAGCAAAGCGTGCCGATGCCGCCCGTCCTTCGGCATAAGAAGAGAGGTAATAACAATGAGGATTGGCAAAATCAATCTTTCCCACCACTCCATTGACACCAAGAAACCCGACAGACGATGGTTTTTTGCCGCCGTGACACTGATCCTGATTTGCCATGCGTGTCCCGAATTCGCAATCCAGCGCGCGGCGGCCGATGTCGGTCCCAACGGCGAAAATGGCGGCTTCACTGCCAGGTTTATCGACGTCAACGGCGTGCGTACCCGTTACTATGACGAAGGATCGGGCGATCCGATGGTGCTGGTCCACGGCTCGGGATTTTCCGGCACTGCCAGCGCCAACACCTGGACATTGAACATCGCCGGTCTGGCCGAGCAATTCCACGTCTTTGCTCCCGACAAGCTGGCCAGCGGCATGACCGGCAACCCCGAGAGCGACGACGACCTGAATATCAGGGGCGAAGTGCGGCACATGTACGACTTCGTCAAAGCCCTCGGTCTGGACAGTATCCATCTGGTGGGTCAATCGCGTGGTGGTGGCCTCGCCTTTTTGTTCACGATAACCCATCCCGAACTGGTGCGGACGCTCGTGATCGTTGACAGCGCGACCGCGTCACCTCCCGCGGGCGATGATCGTCCCAACCGGCGGCGGCGCCTGTTTACCGGTTGTGAACCGCTTCCCGAAGGATTCGGGTGCCGACAGAGCGCACTCTATTACGACCCGTCCCCGGTAAGCGATGATTTTGTCGACGCGGCCGCCTTCATGAAGGATCGGCCCAAAGCCCGCCAGACCGAGCGCCGCTATACCGAAGCGCTGCGGCAACGAAATCGTGTCATAACGAGCGAGATGAACCACGAGGCCTATCACCGCATTTTGACTGAAGGCATTCTGCAAATGCCGGTGCTGCTGTACTGGGCGCAAAACGATCCGTCGGTGCTGCCGGTGCAGGCTTATTCGTTCTTCAATATCATCGCGGAAACCAATCCAAACGTGCGCCTGCTATTCACCAACCGCGGCGGTCATTTTCACTACCGCGAACAGCCGGCGGAGTTTGTGCACAACGTGACCAGTTTTGTTACTTTCTGGCGCGCCAATGGCTTCTGAGCGCGTTATCACATCAGACCAGACAACAGGACAAGGGCATGCGCGGCAAACCGAAAGCATTCCATCGCAGGGATTTCATCAGGATGGGCGCGGCCGGCGGCAGTGCCATAGCGGGTGCAGCACTGCCCGGATTTCTCTTCGCCAATCAACATCCGCATCCTCATGAAGGCAGCATCGGCCATCTGGATCGCAACAGGTATGTCCACAACATGGAGATCCACGGCCACCTGTTCGCGGGCAAGAGGCGCAACGAAGAGATCGAGATGATGGCGATCGGCGAGCGCCGGTTTCTGTTTCAGCAGACAGCCGTGGTCGAAGTCACGAATCCCCTGCAGCCGAAAATCATCAGCGAGGGAACATATGTGGGAGCAGGAGACATTCAACTTGCGTTCAACAAATCTCTGGACAAATGGATCCTGATCACGAGTGCGGACGTTCCTTCTACTTCGAGTCATCCGGGCGCATATAACGGTAAATACGACGATCCCTCATTGATCGAAAGGGCCATACAGCTACCCGGTCTTCGTGGCGTGCGGATTTACGACGCATCCGATCCGACCGACATCAGACTGCTGTCCAAATGGAGTTGCGACCAGCTGGATCCCGAGCGTGAGATCCAGACCGGCGCAGGCACGGCACACAACTTCTACAGCGGCGGCCGATATGCCTATCTGGATGCCGGCTTCGATAACAGCTTCATTCACATGGAATCCCCGGTTCGGCATTACACAAACGGTGTGCAGACTATCGACCTCGCGGATCCCACGAGACCTGAGTTCGTTTCCAACTGGTGGGTGCCGGGCCAGCGCCTGGGTGAAGAGACGGCATACCGGAAGTGGCGGGAGTACGGCGACCGGCTGTCTTTTACCTGCAAGAACGGCGGTTTCTTCGTCCCGGAGAAAGTAGAAGACGGTGGCCGGTATGCTTACAGCACCTGGGGCTCCTTCGGATTCTTCATTCACGACGTCTCGGAGCCCGCAAAACCACACCTGATCGGCAAATTCGTGCCGCCCTATCTTGCTGGTGGCATCCAGATGTACGCGACCGATGTAAACCGGCTGGATCGGGGATTCGTCGTCGCCAACCCCGAGACGCTGAATCCGGACTGCAACCAGGTCTGGCACGACGCCTATGTGCTGGACGTCCGGGACCCGACCAGCCCGACGGAGATCGGCAGGCTTCCCGTACCGCGCCCGCCGGCCGAAGCACCCTATGATGACTTCTGCAATAAGCGCGGACGTTTCGGCCCACGTATGCCGCAAAACCAGACGGCGCCGGGTAAACCGCATCCCGACTTCAGTTGTTATTCCTATTTCGTCGCGGGAGCCCAGTGCTTCGACCTGAGCGACCCCACCGCGCCGAGAATAACTGCAAGCTTCATTCCGCCGCAGGGCGGTGATCTCGCGGTCTGGAACAGTTACAACCGCACGGTCGACATCGTATTCGTCGAGTGGGACCGCAGACTCATCTGGGTGGGGTCGGATACCGGCCTGTACCTCGTCTCGAGCCCGGCGCTGGGGAAACCGGTACTCGGCCCGATGGAGGTGGACGAGTGGTCGCTGCCCGGCCTCAACGAGGGTCACGGCTGATTGAATGCCGTCGATTCATCCAAATCGTAATGACAGCAAAGGATTGATAGTCATGTATCCATTCCGATTCCTACTTGCGCTCATCATCGGCAATGTGCTGACAGGCACGGCGACGGCACAGGCCGGCGCCGACTGGCCCACCTTCGGTGGCATGCCCGGTGGCGGGCAGTACTCGGCGCTCGATCAGATCGATGCCGCCAACGTCGGCCGCCTCGAGCTCGCCTGGACCCACTACTCGGGCGACAAGGCCTGGCTTGAGGTGACACCGATCCATGCCAACGATTCGCTTTACTATTGCACGCCCATGAACCGTGTGATCGCACTCGACCCGGTGACGGGTGCGGAGCGGTGGCGTTTCGACCCCCACAAGGACCAAGGCGGGGAGGGCCTGATCGACCAGCCGCGCCAGGTAGTCCGATGCCGCAGTGTGGCCTATTGGGAAGCGCCGCAGCCACGAGCCGGGATCCCCTGCGAGCGGCGTGTGTTCAAAGGCGATATCAACGGGTTTATCTACGCCATCGACGCCGACACCGGCAAGTCCTGCGCCGACTTCGGCGCCGGCCGGGACCATCCTGGCTATGCCAGCCACTGGGATTATGAGGGCTACGGCGTGGGGCCGCGCCACACGACATCGGGACCCATCGTGATCGACGATCTGGTGGTCGCCGCCGTCGGCGTCGAAGACAGCCCGGTCGATGCCAGCGACGGTTTCGTGCGCGCCTTCGACGTGCGCACGGGCGCGCTTCGCTGGGAGTTCAACCCCATTCCCCCCGAGCACGTGCACGATACCGGCGCCGCCAACGTGTGGTCCACGTTGAGCGCAGACTTGGAACGCGGTCTCGTATTCCTGCCCACCACCAGCCCGTCGTCAGATTTCTACGGCGGCACGCGCAAGTTCGAGATACCTCATGCCACGGCAACCGTCGCACTTTCGGCCAAGAGCGGCGTACCGGTTTGGCATTACCAGATCGTTCACCACGATGTCTACGACTACGATCTGCCGGGCCATCCATTGCTGGTGACCATCCGTAAAGATGGTGCCAAACGCGAGGTCGCCATCCAGCAGACCAAGGCCGGATACGTATTCGTCTTCGATCGCGATACCGGTGAGCCCGTCTTCCCGATCGAGGAACGTCCGGTGCCGAAATCGGATATCCCCGGCGAGGAAACTTCACCGACTCAACCCTTCCCGATGCTGCCGCAACCGTTCACGCGAACCACGCTGACGCGGGACGATATGTACGGCATCACATTCATGGGTCGCAGGTGGTGCCGCAAGCGCTTCGATGAATTGCGCTACGACGGCATGTTCACCCCACCCAGCGAGCAGGGCACGCTGCACTTCCCCGGCTTCGGCGGTGGCGGCAACTGGGGTGGCGCGGCATTCGATCCGAATTCGAATCTGCTCATCATCAAGTCGATGACCATGGCGACACAGCACTGGCTGATTCGAAACGAAGGCGGTGCAATTACCCCGATGCCGGATCAAGACATTTCTGAAGTCCCCGGGAGCAGCTACAGAAGCGGCGCAGGTGATCCGATGCCGGGTACCCCCTACTCCACGATGACCCGGAATTTCGAGGCTCCGAGCGGCGTCCCCTGCACGCCGCCACCCTGGGGTACGCTGACCGCCATCGATATGGACTCCGGCAAGATCAGGTGGCAGCGGCCTTTTGGCCGCACCCGGCGCTACTGGATGACTTTCCCGGAATCGTGGGGCTCCGCAATCATAGGCGGCCCCATTGTGACCGGCGGTGGCGTCATTTTCATGGCGGCATCCATGGACAAGAAGTTTCGCGCGCTCGACGTGATGACGGGAGCAGAACTGTGGCAGACGAAACTGCCGTACGCCGGCATGGCCGTGCCCATGACCTACCTGGCTGAGGGTAAGCAATACGTCGTTATCGCGGCTGGCGGAAACCGCCGCACCTTCACCGAAGAAGGTGATGCTATCGTGGCCTTCACGCTGAGAGCGGAATAAGGAACCGTATGACATTATTCAAAACAAGCAAACTCTCCATGGCCGGATTTGCCTTTCCGGCTATGCCGTTGGCCGCGTTTCTGCAATCGCTGTATTTCTTCCTGACGCCACTGTACGCAGTGGAAATGGGGCTGGGTACCGCGGCGGTGGGTGGTGTTTTCATCACCGCCAAGATGTTCGACGTCGTGACGGACCCTCTGTTTGGCGCCCTGTCCGACAGGTACCCGACTCCCTGGGGGCGGCGGCGGCCCTGGCTGGTGCTCGGCATCCTCATCCTGATGCTTGCTATCTATATGTTGTTCATGCCCTCGGGCAAGGTTGGCGCAACTTACTTCTTGGGCTGGTTGCTGGTCGTCTACGTCGGCTGGACTCTGACCACCGTCAGCCACACCGCCTGGGCGCTGGAACTCTCGCCGGACTACGACCAGCGCACGCACATCACCGGATGGCTACAGGTGTCGGTGATGATCGGCATGATGCTGGTGGCCCTGACGCCTGCGGTGCTGGAGCAGCTTGCGGCGCCGACCCATGCGGACAAGACCGCCGCAGTCGCCTGGTTGCTATTGATCCTGTTACCGGTTTCGGTGTTTATCTGCTTGCGCAGCCTCGACGAACCGAAGACACCGCCGCAGCCACATATCGGATTGCGCCGGGCACTGGCGATCGTTGCCGGCAACTGGGCGCTACTGCGATTACTGCTGGCCAACGCGGCCATCACGGCTGCCTTCGCAGTCGTACAGTCGCTGTTCGTTTTCTATGTCACCTATACGCTGCTGCTCGGCGATCGGACCGGGTTTATTCTGTTCTTCCTGATGGTCGGCGGCATGATATTCATCCCGGTATGGGTCAAGTTATGCGATCGCTTCAGCAAGCACCGCACCGTGCAACTGGCGGTGCTCTATGGCATGGTGGTGCCCGGGTTGCTGCTGTTTCTGCCGCCGGGACAGCTCTGGCTGGCAGTGCCGGCCTTTTTGTTCGTGGGCGCCATCACTTCGGCGCATGAACTGCTGCCGCGCACCATGATGGCTGATGTCTGCGATCACGATCAGGCCGCAAGCGGCGCCGAACGCATGGGCTTGTACTATTCTCTGCTACAGCTCAGCAGCAAGCTGGCGGGAGGATTGATGCTCGGCACAAGTTACACCGTGCTGGCCTGGATCGGCTTCGAACCCGGCGGCGAAAACACCCAGGCCGCCATCGATGGCGTGCGTTATCTGATTGTATTCACACCCATCGCCGCATACGTGCTGGTATTGCTTCTGATGTGGAAATACCCGATCGATCGGGTTCGGCAACAAGAATTGCGCCGCATTATCGAGGAGCGCAGCGCGCCTTGAGCAGCAGCCACTGATACTCACAGCAGGCGGCCGCTCCTACGGCAGCGCGAACACGACTAATGCCTGGGCATCGTCGGGGCTGGGAGCATCGATGGCGGAGGCACCGGCCGCGACGATGGCGACGTACTGCTTGCCGTCCCGGCCCTGATAGGTGATGGGCACCGCGTGGGCACTCATATCCAGCCGGGTAACCCAGAGCTCCTCACCGCTCCTCGAGTCGAAGGCACGGAACCGCCGGTCGTTGCTCGCACCGATAAATACCAGCCCGCCGGCCGTGGCAATGGGACCGCCCATGTTCAGCCGGCCGGTTCGCTGCCTGCCCTCCGGCAGCTCCTCGGTAATGCCCAGGGGCACCTTCCAGGCGATGTCTCCGGTGGCGGCGTTCACCGCCAGAAGGTTGCCCCAAGGCGGCCGGTTGCAGGGCCACGCGCGCTCGCCACCTGTCAGTGCATTACCGCCGGATTCCGGGTCAGTTTCGTTCCACCAGAAACGCGATAAGGGACCATGGATGCTGTTTCTCGAGTAGGGTGAGGGCGACCCTTCGGGCTGCTTCTCCATCCAGCCGATGCTGCCTTCGTCCATGGTGTTCACGAAGACATAGCCCAGGGTGGGATCCGACGCGGTGCCCCCCCAGTTGGCACCGCCCACCGACCCCGGAAAGACGATCGTCGAACCGGTTTCCGCACCGGGCGCGCGATACATGTAGGGCGTGAACGGCCCCGCGTTGAAAAGGCCGCCGCTGCGCTCATAAAGCCCGCGACAGAAGCGGGCGTGCTCTTCGGTCGTGTCCGCCGCTGTGACGATATCATCCGCTGTGAAGCGCACCTTGGATATGGGTGGCGGCTTCACCGGAATCGGTTGGGTGGGCGAGCTCTTCTCCCCGGGCACATTGCTCTGCGGCACCCGACGCTCCCCGATCCCGAGCACCGGTTCACCGGTGACCCGATTGAGGATGTACATGTAGCCGGTCTTCCCCGCCAGCGCCAGAATCGGGATGGTCTCGCCGTTCAGCGTCACATCCAGCAGTCCCGGCGGGGCGGGCAGATCGTAGTCCCATAGATCGTGATGCACCGTTTGGAAGTGCCACTTGCGTTGCCCTGTCTCGACATCCAGGGCCACTATCGAGTTGCCGAAGAGCGTATCTCCGGGTCGATTGCCGCCCCAGTAATCCTCCGGCCCCGGACTCTCAAACGCGGTGTAGAGCAGACCTCGCTCCACATCCACGGTCATGGAAAAGGCCCAGTGATGCAGGTTGGGATGATCGCGCCAGCTGTCGTTCTCCCAGGTCTCGTGGCCCACTTCCCCCGGCCCGGGCACCGAGCGGAATTCCCAGACCTGTGTGCCGGTGCGTGCGTCCAGGGCGCGAACGCTGCCGGGTGCGCTGTTCGACCCCACGATCAGCAGGTCCTTGTAGACCACCGGTGCCGAAGCGTACTGTACCGGCATGACCCGCACGAACCGCTCAGTGGTCCGCGGGCTGAGCCCGATCAACCTACGGCCGGAGGTCAGATAAAACCGTGGCGGATGGTCCGAATCGCCTGGCCAGTACGCCATACCGCGCCTCGAGGGCGCCCCACCGAACTCCATGTCGTAGCGCCAGATCTCCCTGCCTGACTCCGACTCGAGGGCCACCACGCGGTCGGCCGCTGCCAGGTACATCACCCCGTCGATCACCAGGGGGGTGAATTGGGAACCCCCGCCCAGTGCGTTGGTAGTCACGTTGCGCCCCAGGGCGTAAGACCACACCTGCTTCAACGCCCCGACATTCAAGCTGTTGATCTGTGTCAACGGGGAGTAACGTGTGCCGGCCAGATCACGGTTGTAGGTCGGCCAGTCGGCAGCCCTGGCCGGTACCCGAGGCTCCCGGGCATGCAGGGCCGTCGCCGCCGCCAGCATCAGCATGGCCCGGAGAACACCCAGCAATCGATCGCGTCCCTCGACTTGCGCGCCCCTCTGACACCACCATGCCCTATTCTGCATTCTTCGCGTACCGTTGCCCTTACGGATGGTAGCAAATACATAAACGGCACCTCTGACGAGCTGCCGTCATCCAGCGTGTCTCAGAACGGTATCGCTCGGAAACGTAAAATTCCCGACAGCCTCAGCCGGACTTCTCCCACCTTCGTGTTTCTTCTACCAGCCAGTACAAAACGGCCGCGGCTGTCATTCCAATCCCGGCCACGACCGTGGCTGCCACTGAGAGTGCCGCCAGCTTGATCAGTGCGCCGATCATGAGCGGACCTCCCGCATGACCGACATCACCGATGAGCCGCCAGATAC
>JBHIDG010000063.1:0-11846 GCA_046760025.1 Woeseia sp.
CATAGCTTGATCCTCTCCTTCTGCCCAGTGCATCCTGTAACGCCAGAAATCGCTTTTCAGTATCTCCGAGAAATCGAGAGTACCTTTCAATTCGCCATGTTCTACAAATCCGCCGCGCTTGTATCCACTGCGACTTGAGCCCCGGTAAATCGCGTTTGCATCCAGATCGCCGTATATAGTGGCAAATTCGAGTATGCGTTCCTTGTCCTCATCCGATAAGGGCTTTTCGAAGTCGTGTTTGCTTACGGCTTTGTGCAGCAGCTCCGACATAAAGCCTCGGGCGTCCGTTATGTATTCACGAATTCGGACAGGCCGGCCGCCGAATGCCTTGTCGTCATGTGTGTAAGCATTGCGGTTGTCGTTTATGTAGGGTTCCAGCGGAATTTTGAACTCGCGGCAATAATGAAGAACGTGCTTATGGTGGCCGGGTATTCGGGCCGGACCGGCGTTGAAATAGAGATCCGGGTCGTCATCGAAGGTGCAGACCTGGTTATAACCCAGTTCGTCGACACGATCGCCGCTTCGCAGGGTGAGGTTTCTGCCACCAATACGCACAGATGCTTCGATCACGGTACAGTCGTAACCCGCACGTTCCAGCTCATACGCGCTGGCTAGGCCGGAGATTCCGGCACCGAGAATCAAAACCCTTCTTTGATGATTGCCGATATGCTGCATACCAGCCAGGGCGAGGGGCCCAGTGTCGGCGAGCAGCCCAAGGGCGAGGCCGGTCTGATAAACGGCGGTAGAACCGCCCGCCACTCCGACAAGGCCCAGAAATTGCCGGCGTGAATAGTTCTTTTGCATTCAGTCTAGGCGGTCGTCGCGCTAAACAGATTCGGGTCACTCGTCCAAACGGCCCGAATCGCGACGGGCGATATCCAGTGCATCGGCAGGTGCGCTGGAAATTCCGGCGTCATTCCAATAACCGATCGTATTAAACGTGTATCCTTCCTCCAGGTACGCTTTCACCGAATCTGTGCTGGTAGTCAAGCCGCATGGAATATTGTTCGCCTTGCATGCCGCCAGAATGCGTTTCATTGCCGCCGCCATATCCGGATGATCTGTTTGTCCGATCACGCCATAGGATATGCTGAGGTCGAATGGTCCGATGAATATTGCCCCGACGCCGGGAACGGCGGCGATTTCGTCAATGTTATCCACGCCTTCCCTCGACTCGATCTGTAAAACAGCAAGCAGATCTCCCGCAGGGTCCAGCGGCCAGACGTCTGCCCGCTGCATGTAGTCGTCTGTTCCCCAAAACCACGATGCAAGTCCCGGGGATGCTCCTCGCAGGCCGCGCGGGTCCGGCGCCGCATCGCCTCTTTGCTGTGGATACCGCATGCTTGCCACCGCGTTGACGGCTTCCTCTTTGGTGCTGATAAACGGAAACACGATACCGAAGGCGCCGACGTCCAGAACCTGCTTGACAAGGAATTGAAGACCTTCCCGCCCGTACATGGGGACGCGTACAAGCGGGGTCACATCCATCTGAACGCTCCCTTTTTCGAGAATGCGCGCTTTGTCGGTCATGCCCAGCAAAAAAGTGCGCAGTGTCTCTGTGTCGAAGGGGCTGTGTTCCATATCGATGAATATGAAATCCAGATCCGAGCCGGCAAGCGCGCGGGCGTTAGTCAGTGAAAAATCGGACGTGAACAGGCCGAATACGGGTTGGCCGTCCTCCAGAGTTTCAATGGCCCGGTTGAGATGTCCGGACTCCTGTGCCATGAGAGGAATGCATACAATCGCCGTCAGGCTGGCGCCGAAGAGCCTCAGCGGGCGAATCGGAGCAAGAGGGGATCTGCGGCAGTTACCTGGCTCGCTGAGCATGCGCTGAATCTGTCGGCTTGCCGGTCGTTTCATCGTGTCATCCGGGTTTGGTTATTGTTGATGAAAGCAACGTCAACGGCGTACTCCCTGTTGCTGCCATCGCTAAACGAGTATACAAGGCATCTGTCGCTGCGCCCATAACCGGCAGAGGAACACACCGTTAACAACATGGGCAAACCGGATACGCTGCGCCAATATTGATTCCGGCGGGGCAAATGCGACTTGACCAATGCAAATGGTCTTGTGCTGATCATTTCATTTTGGGTTGGCAGCATGTGGAAATTTCCTGCCCGTCGTCATAGGCGCGGTCGTCCTGATCACGAGTTTGATGGTCATGCTGAAAGCCGCGGTGGCGATTTCAAGTCCCCCGGCGAAAAGCTGCGCATCTCGGAGCCCATATGCTACGTGGTGACCACAGAAAAAGGGGCTGTATTGCACGAACAACAGGAGCAGGCCCAGACCGTCCGAAATTCGACGATGGCCTAGTATCCGAGAGGTTCGGGGCCTTCCGGAGCTGTGTTGTAAATTAGCAACGCTTGATTTCCAATGTAACAGATTCGATTCCGTATCGGGTTGCCGGGATTCCTTTATTTTCCGTTCACGGGATGGTTCAATCGTCCATGGGGTCCGTTGCAACGCACAATAAATGATCGGCAATGGGCGATAAGAAATCATCTTTCACCACATCTAGGGGGGGAACAACCATGCTATGCATTCTCAAGCGTTATGGATTGCTTGCACTAGCCTTACCATGCGGCTTACCCGGATTCGTTTCGGTTTCGCAGGCGCAGGAAGAAGGGGCCGACGAGGCAATCGAAGAAATAATTACGACGGGCACGCGACGGGCGGCGCGCACGGCTGCGGATTCCCCGGTAGCCATTGATGTGCTTAGCGGCCAGGAATTCGAGAACATGGGTACTCCGGACATGGATGACATGCTGAGAAATACCCTGCCGTCGTATAACGTGCTGCGGTTTCCGATCTCCGATGCGGCAACGCTGGTTCGTCCGGCAACGCTGCGCGGCTTGCCGCCGGACAACACGCTGGTACTGGTGAACGGTAAGCGCCGCCATCGGTCGGGTGTCCTTGCGGAACTTGGTGAGCTCGCCCAGGGTTCGCAGGGTGTCGACCTGGCTTCGATTCCTCCGATGGCGATCAAGCAACTCGAAGTGCTACGCGACGGCGCTTCTGCCCAATATGGTTCCGACGCCATCGCGGGTGTGATGAACTTTGTACTCAAAGACGACACGGACGGTCGTACCTTTGAAGCCAGGATTGGTGAATTCATGGAAGGCGACGGTGCCCTGGTACAGTTTGGCGCGAATGCCGGTTTTCCACTCGGCAACAATGGCTTTGCCAACGTGACGGCGCAGTGGAGGGAGCAGGATCCGACCAGCCGCAGCACGCAGCGTACCGACGCGGCCACGCTGATTGCCTCCGGCGCCCCCGAGCAACAGGCTAACGTGCGACGACCTTTTGCGCAGATATGGGGCAGCCCGGAATACACGAACGACTGGAATATATTCGTCAACTCCGGTATCGATTTGGGCGGTTCTCAGGAGATCTATGCCTTCGGTAACTCGGGCAGACGCAAGACCGAAGGCGGGTTTTTCTACCGTAATCCGAACAGCCGTAGCGGCGTATTCACGTTCGGGGGTGCGGACGGCCGCACCTATCGCGCCATTGTCGACACGAATTTGGCCGGCACCGAGACGAATTACGTCTCGAACTGCCCGGCACTCGTAAGCCCCGGCAGCGGTAGCAGCGGCACGCCGCTGGACCCGGCTGTAGTTGCGGCTGACAGCGCGGCGCGCGCAGCATTGCCTCCTAACTGCTTCGTCGCCAATGAGCTGTTACCCGGGGGGTACACGCCGCAGTTCGGCGGCCAGCTCGAGGACAGCAGTATTGTCATCGGCTTGCGTGGCGAATTCGGCAACGGAATCTCATATGACTTCAGCGGCTCGATAGGCCGCAACGACGTCGAGTTCTTCCTCAACAATACGTGGAACCCGTCCTTGGGGCCCGACGGCGTCATCAGCGGCGCACTTCAGCGGGATTTTCGTATCGGTTCGTATACGCAGACCGAGGAGAACCTGAGCGCGGACTTCGTCTGGCCGATCGCAATCGACGGCTTTGCTTCTGATCTGAACTTTGCCTTCGGTGCGGAATGGCGCAACGAGCAATTCCGCATTGAAATCGGTGAAGAAAATTCCTGGCAGGCCGGGCGCTTCGCGTTCCAGAGCGGCGCCGGAACGAACTGCTACGGCGATGGCGTAACCTGTCAGTTCGACCTGAACGGCGATCCGATTCCGCTGGCTAACCTGAGTATCGGTTCACACGGCTTTGCCGGATTCAGCCCGAGTCAGGCAGGTACGTTCGATCGCTCCAACATCGCCGTATATGCCGATTTGGAGGCCGATATTACAGACAGATTCCTGCTCGGTGCCGCAATTCGCTTCGAGGACTTCGACGATTTCGGAACAACCACGAACGGTAAGATTGCCGCGCGGTTTGCGTTGACGGATATGCTTGCGGTCCGAGCTTCGGCCAGCACCGGCTTCCGGGCACCGACACCGGGCCAGTCGAATGTGACCAAGGTATCGACCATAACAATCGACGGTGAGCTGCAACAGCGCGGCCAGATTCCGCCGAGCAACCCGATCGCGTTGTTCCTCGGCGGCCTTCCCCTGCAACCGGAAGAAGCGACCAACTTTACTCTGGGCGCGGCGTGGGAAGTGACCGACACCTTGAGCCTGACGCTGGACTTCTTCCAGATCGAAGTGGAGGACCGCATCGCGCAGACGGGCTCGATCGTGATCGGGGGAGAACCGGTGCCATCGGGCGTCAACTGCCCCAACGCGCAGGCCAATCCTTTCGCAACGCTTGCTGATTGCCTGCAGGAGCTCGGCATACCGGGCGCAGCCGACCTGAACTCGGTATCGTTCTTTACAAATGACTTTCAGACGACCACGACCGGATTTGATCTCGTGGCGACCTGGGCCCTGGACTATGGTCGTGCAGGCGATGCCGATCTGACCGTCGCTTGGAACCACACTGAAACGGAAGTGGACAATGCGGGATCGGAAGTCTCTCGAAACCGCGTAGTGGATCTGGAAAATTTCAACCCGCAGAATCGTGCCATCATCACGTACAACCATGTGATCGGTAATTTCCGGATCCTGGCGCGCGCCAGCTGGTACGACGAGTGGATCGAGGGCGACTACAGCAGTGATGCTCCGGCAAATCCGGTCAACTATACGCTCGACTGCACGGTTCCCAGGGACCAATGCTACGACGCGGAATGGTTGCTTGATCTGGAAGCGGCATACTCGTTCACCGATAACTGGACCTTTATTGTTGGTGCGCAGAACCTTGCGGATAATTTCGGCCCGGTGGACGACAATAACCTAGATGGCACCATTGGCTCCGGAAACACCTACGATACGAGTTCGCCGTTCGGGTTTGACGGCGGCTTCTGGTATGCGCGTATCCGCGCGGACTTCGAGTAGGCTGCGAATACCGAACGAGTTGCATTCGTAAGTTTTCAATTGTTTGAAGTGATTGAGAGGCGCTTTCTCCAAGAGAAAGCGCCTTCTTTTTTTGCACCAACTTCGCATGACTGTGCGGCATCGACACCAGTTGGTTAAAATGAGGTGATCGAATACCTCGTATGCCGACGGAGATTGGCAAGTACGTCTCGAAAGTAAACGGGGACTCAACCATGCAGCATGCAATTGCGGACTCGGGGCAACGTCGACAACGGGCCGGATTCGATGTATTGATCATAAGCTTAAGCTTGTTTGGATGTACGCAGGGCGCGGGTCCTGCAGCAGGCCCGGGCTACAAGGAAGGTCCGGGTACCTTAGGCGGACAGTGGCAATACCTGGGAGGCGATTCGGCTCACACCCGCTATTCGCCGGCCGATCTGATAAATGCCGATAATTTTGCGGACCTGGAGGAGGTATGGGTCTGGGACGGCGCCAGCTTCAACGCGGCAAGCGGTCGCTCGACGCCGAGCTATATCGACGGCGCGCTTTATACGGTGGCCGGACCCAGGCGGCACGTCGTCGCGATCGATCCCGCATCGGGCGAGATGCTGTGGTCGTATCGCGAGCCCAATACGTTTCGCTGGGAATACTCGATGCGCAAGGACTACGGCAAGGGTGTGGCTTATGCGGAAGTGGATGGCCGCGGGGTCGTCTACATTATCTCCCCTGCATTTTTTCTCACTGCACTTGAAGCGAAGACGGGCCGCCCGCTGGAAGGCTTCGGCAAGCCGGTGCCGATAGAAGGGTTTCCCGACACCGGTGTCGTCGACCTGCTGGGCGATCTCGGTCACGAGTACGATCCCTACTACGGCATCCCGCTGGAGAAGGGCTATATCACCTCGTCGTCGCCGCCGATCGTGGTGAACGGCGTCATCGTGGTCGGCAACTCGGCCGAGCAGGGCTACAACCAGTCGCGAATCGAAAACATTCCCGGCGACATACTCGCCTATGACGCCAGGACTGGCGAGTTTCTCTGGAAGTTCAATGTCCTTCCGCGTCCCGGTGAGTACGGTCACGAGACCTGGGAGAACGACGCGTGGCAGTGGGCCGGCGATATATCCTCGTGGGCGCCGCTGTCCGCCGATCAGGATCGCGGCATCGTCTACATCCCGACAAACGGCGCGACGCTGGACTTCTATGGCGGATTCCGTCCGGGTGACAATCTGTTTAGCACCAGCCTGATTGCGCTGGACGCAAAGACCGGCAGGAGGGTCTGGCATTTCCAGATGGTTCATCACGACATCTGGAACTACGATACGCCGACCGCCCCGGTGCTTCTGGACGTCAGTGTCGACGGCGAGGAAACACCCATTGTCGTACAGGCCACCAAACAGGCATTCGCCTATACCTTCAACAGGGTAACGGGCGAACCGATCTGGCCGATAGAGGAACGTCCGGTACCCGAATCGAAAATCCCCGGCGAGAAACTGTCAAGAACGCAGCCGTTTCCGACCAGACCCGCACCGTACGACAATCAGGGACTGACCCACGATGACCTGATCGACTTCACGCCATACCTGCGCCAGGCAGCGATAGATATCGTTTCGGACTACGAGATCGGGCCGCTCTTCAATCCTCCCCTCCACCGGGACAACGATCTCGGACTGAAAGGGTCCCTCTGGTGCCCGGGCGACATCGGTGGCGTCAATATCGACGGCCCGCCGGTTGCCGATCCGGAGTCCGGTATCCTGTACGTCACTTCGCGCATACATTGCGCAACCTGGGTCATTGCGCCCGGCGCGGAAAGAGACGCACGCCTCGAAAAACCGACAGGTAAGACGATCGCCGATTTCGCCGTCCTGAGTTCATATTTCAGCGTTCGGGGTCCTGATGGCCTGAGCCTGTACAAGCCGCCGTACAGCCGCATCACCGCGATCGACATGAACACCGGCGAGCATCTCTGGTACATCCCGGTCGGCGAGACACCGGAGCGCGTCCTGAACCATCCGGACCTGCAGGACATAGATATCCCCAACACGGGGTCCGGCAAGGTGGCGCCGATGACGGTCACTAAATCTCTGCTGATCTATGCCGGTAACGCCAGCGACGGCACGCCGAATCTATTTGCCGTCGACAAGTCAAGTGGTGAGCAAGTCGGCAAAGTCGAGGTTGCTGCAAACAGCTCCTACGGCATGATGACCTACATTCACCAAGGCAGGCAATACGTGATCCTGCAAACCGGCAGCAAGCTGACAGCCATGGCCCTGAACGAGGACTGATGCGGAATCAATTCGCGGCCGTAATCCTGGGCTTGACCGTGTGCACGATGATCGCCGCCGAGCCACGCACGATCAATGACGCAGTCTATTCAAAGGCGCAGGCCGAAATCGGGGAACGGTTATACAAGGAATACTGCCTGGCCTGTCACGACAGGAAGTATTTCCGGCCGGTGCTAAAGGCCTGGGACGGCCAGCCACTGGAACTCTTCTTTATGGCGATGAGTTCGTCGATGCCCCAGGGTAACCCCGGCTCACTTCGAGACAAGGAATACATCGACATTCTCGCCTACATTCTGTCGTTGAGCCGGTATCGTGCCGGCGACGCCGAGCTGGACTACAGGGATGGTGGATTGAACGAGATCCTAATCGCGAAACGAGAGTAGGTTATTCCGGCCTGATATATTTCTTGACTTCTCTCGGGCCGACCTCGGCACCGTAGATGTTACCGGCAGCGTCCACGGCAACGCCCTCCGCCGCACTCGTGGCTGATCCATTCTGATCCGGTTCGGGATCGGGAATGAAGGCGAAGACGAAACCGTCACTGGCGCTGCCGATCCGGATGCCCCGTCTCCATCCGGGATTGCGGGAGGCGTTCGATTCAGAATCGGCGCAATAGAGTGTGTCGTTCCTGTCTATGAACAGGCCGCTCGGACGGCCGAACTGCGTCCAGGTCGACAGGTGATTACCTTCCTGATCGAATATCTGGATACGGCTGTTGCCGCGGTCGCCGACGAACAGGCGTCCGCGTGAGTCCATCGCCAGCGCGTGCGGGTCTCTGAACTGGCCGTTTTCCGACCCGGCGGACCCCCATTCCTTGAGATAGGTGCCGTCGCTCGAGAATTTGACGATACGGTTATTGCCGTCTGCATCGTGTCCGTCTGCTACGAAAATGTCGCCGTTGGGCGCGACGAGTACGTCGGACGGTTTCGTGAACGTATTCCTGCCCTCGCCCGCCACGCCTTTCGTGCCCAGTGTCATCAACAGATCACCGTCGGGGCTGAACTTCAAGACGACGTGCCCCCAGCCCGCCGGCACGGCCGCATAGCCGACCGCGTCGGTAACCCACAGATTGCCGTTCGGTTCGACGAAGATGCCGTGCGGCCAGGCGATCAGTCCCGCGCCGAAGCTCCTGATGACTCGGCCCTGGGGGTCGAACAGCATGATCGGATCGAGCTCGCTTCCCGCGCAGAGGTTTGCCCCGCAACGTTCCGCCACCCAGATGTTCCTGCCATCCGGAGCAGGGTACACGGCGCTGGTTGCTCCCCATGCACGCCCGGCCGGTATTTTTGCCCAGCCTGCGACAGTTTCATAGGGATTTGGCGCGCTATTTTGCGCAAGTCCTGACACGCCAAGCGTTCCCCCGACCAGGGCGGTCAGCAAGGGTGCCAGTTTCGATCGGTCTATTTCCATGACAAGCTCACCCACAAACCTATACGATATGTTGAAATAATTTCAAGCACTTCCAAAAGGAGCGACCTCATGCAGTCAGTGACTCTGGTGTTGCTCGGTATCGCCGGCGGGGCATTCGACTGGTTCGTGTATTCGAAATTCATTGCGACGAGGATTTACAAACTCGAGCCGGACTTTGTGACGCCGGCACACGAGCTAAACGACGGGGTCGACTTCGTGCCGACGAACAAATACGTCCTGTGGGGCCATCATTTCACGTCGGTCGCCGGAGCCGCACCGATTGTCGGCCCCGCCATTGCCGTGTATTGGGGCTGGGCGCCCGCCGTTCTGTGGGTCGTTATCGGCACGATATTCTTTGCCGGTGTGCACGACTTCGGCGCCCTGTGGGCGAGCAACCGCCACAAGGGCAAATCTATCGGCGCACTGTCCGAGGCAATCGTGGGCAAGCGCACGCGGGCGCTGTTCATGGTGGTGGTGTTCTTGTTGCTGTTGATGATCAATGCCGTGTTCGGGGTCGTAATCGCGCGCGCCTTCGTCAACACACCGAGTGCCGTGATTCCTGCCTGGTCGGCCATCGTCGTTGCGCTTATTATTGGTCAGCTGGTACACCGCAGGTTCAATCTCGCGATGCTGTCCGTACTCGGTGTCGCGGCGCTTTATGCGGCCGTCTTTGGGGGCAGTGTGATGCCGATGGAACTGCCGTCGATGTTCGGGCTCACGGCCCAGGCCAACTGGATAATCATTCTGTTTCTCTACGCGGCGGTGGCCTCGATGCTGCCGGTATGGGTATTGCTGCAACCCCGCGATTTCATCAATGGCATGCAACTGTTTGTCGGCCTGATCCTGCTATACGGTGCCGTGTTCCTATTTATGCCCGATATTTCTGCGCCAGCCTTCAACAACCGAATTGGTGGGAGTGCACCGTCGGTTATTCCATTGTTATTCGTCACAATCGCTTGCGGCGCCGTTTCCGGGTTTCACGGCATCGTGGCTTCGGGTACCAGCTCCAAGCAATTGAACAAGGAAACAGACGCGCGGTTCGTCGGTTATCTGGGCGCAGTCGGTGAAGGTTCTCTGGCGCTCATAACCATCGTTGCGGTCAGCGGGGTGGCCTTTGCCGCAACTCCGGAGATCTGGTATCGGGTCTACGACGAATTCGGCGCCGCCGGTGCCGGAGCGTTCATCGAGGGCGGCGCAAACTTGCTCAATTCAGGCTGGGGCTTACCGGTATCGATATCGCAGACTCTGCTTGCGACCATGGTCGTGCTGTTCGCGGGGACGACGATGGACTCCGGTGTCAGGCTGCAGCGTTACATCATTCAGGAATGGAGCGAGATTTATAACATCCCGGCATTGGACAACGGGATTATCGCCACCTTGATCGCAGTGGGCGCCTGTCTGCTGCTGGCTTTTGGCGCGGGCGGGGCATCCGGGAGCGGCGGCATGGTCATTTGGCCCCTGTTCGGATCGACCAACCAGATTCTGGCGGGGCTGACGCTGCTCGTTATCACCGTAATGCTGATCAAACTGGGCAGGCCCGTGCGCTACACGCTGATACCGATGATATTCGTGCTGATCGTGGCGGCCTGGGCCGGTGTCATCAAGCTGATCGAGTTCTACGAAAGCGGCAACATGCTACTCGTCGTCATCGACGCGATCGTGCTGGTCACCAGCGTGCTCGTCATTCTGGAGGCGGCATCGGCTATTTCCGCGTTCCGGAAGGGAGCCGTAACGGAAGGAAAGCCGACCGCCTGACGGCTGCAAATCGGGGTACCCGGATTTGCGCAAATGCATGTCTCGCGCCGGCGGGCCTGAGGATCGCCGCATTCTGTATTGAACGTGCAACAATACTTGGCGTCCGCAGCTTTTCACTCGTCGATTGTCCCGCAATCAAGGGCTTTCGGGGCCTCCAGGCCTGTGTTGCCATTTAACAACAATGGATTGGTGGATATCATTGGATGATTGTCGCCTGCGCTTGTCTAGATTTCTTTATTTTCGATCCGATGAGTGGTTCAATCTTTCGTTCACGTTCATCGAAGCGCGCCGTGTGCGCCCCGCATGGACGGTAACAAGATCGACGTTTTCACAACAGTATGGGGGAGATCAGACATGCTTAGTATTCTTAAGCGCTCTCGACTGCTTTTGCTTGCATTGCCTTTAGCGTTTCCGGGATTCGTCTCGGTGGCGCAAGCGCAGCAGGAAGGGGCCGATGAGGTAATCGAGGAAATCGTTACCACGGGAACGCGGCGTGCAGCACGATCCGTTACAGATTCCGCGGTGCCGATCGACGTGGTCAGTGGCGAGGACATTATCGCTCAGGGCAATACCGATATGAATTCGTTGCTGCGTGGGGCGATCCCTTCGTACAACGTCAATCAACAAGCAATCGTTGACGCGGCCACCATCGTGCGGCCGGCCAATCTGCGCGGCTTGTCACCCGACAACACACTTATACTCATAAACGGCAAGCGATTTCATCGCGCGGCAGTAATCTCATTTTTTGGCGGCGGTGTCTCGGACGGCGCGCAAGCACCCGACCTGGCGGTCATTCCCGGTGCTGCGATAAAGCAAGTGGAAGTGTTACGCGACGGCGCGTCGGCACAGTACGGCTCTGACGCGATCGCGGGCGTCATCAACTTCAAGCTTCGCGATAACGCCGAGGGTCTTACCGTCGAAGGACGTTGGGGCGAATTTTCCGAGGGCGACGGTAAAACACAACAGTTTTCCGCCAATCTCGGCCTGCCAATAACCGACGCCGGCTACTTCAATCTGAGCGCGCAATTCAAGGATAGCGATCCGACGAGTCGAAGTGTGCAACGTGATGATGCCCAGGCGCTAATCG
>JBHIDG010000064.1:0-11763 GCA_046760025.1 Woeseia sp.
GACAACAGGATCCGGCGTGCCGCCGCCATTGGGCTGGGACGCGCGGGGGGCGAGGAAAGCGCGAAGGCGCTCGCAAAAGCCGTTACGTCCGATTCAGCCGCGGAAGTCATCGGCGCGGCGCTGATCGCGCTCGGCAAGATGCGTGCGGCAAACGCGAAGGACGTCCTGATGACTCAGATAGACAGGGAATCGCGATATTACGACGCCATACGACACAGCGCGATCACGGGTCTTGCGGAACTCGAAGATCCGACACTGGCGCCGGTGTTTGCGCGTTACGTGGATAGCACCTTCAACCCCGACGTGCGCGAGGCGGCGATAGAAGGCTGGGTGCGAGCCGCGCCGCAGGATCCGTCGTTACAGCGCGCTCTGAGAGAGCTCGCCAATGATCCCGATCCGGAGATTCGCGCAACCGCGCTGGAGAGCATGGGAGAGCTGCATCACGCAGACGACCTCGAGTTCCTGGGCGACTACGCGGCGACAGCCGTCGACCCGAACCTGCAGAAGAAAGCCCGCGACGCCGCAGAGACAATTGCCGCTTTTGTTTTGGCGGAGTAGCAAAACGTGATGGCGGGATCCTAGATGAACGATTTATCGTCGTTACCCAGGACATCGATGCTTGTCATCGCGGTCATACAGGGCGTTTTGCTGTTTGCCCTTTATCGCGCATTCGAGACGGATTCCTGGCCGAGTGAGTCGCCGTTATGGTCGTATCCGTTGTGGACCCTGGCCGCGACTCACTCGGTCAGGAAGATGAGCGCGCGTGAATTGGGAATCTCCGATGACCTGTGGGCGACGATGCTTTACAGGCCCGAACCATTCGATGTTCCGGCTGGTCTCCAAAACCTGATCGACGCCAGCTACATCGGCATTGACCAGGGCGATCCGGTAATGGTCCGGGCAGATCTCGACAACGACGGGCAGAACGAACACCTGTTGTTGTTGCTACAGGTTCACGGCATCGGCTATTCACAGTTTTATTACCTGTCGGACGCAGGCTGGCGGGCCGGTAATCTCGGGCATTCCGCGTGGAGGCATGACGCCGGCGACATAAAGGAACTGATCAGCGGCGGCGACATCGAACTTGTCGATCCGCGCTTCAGCCATCTCGAAATCGGCGGAGTGCTGCTGAAGCCGTATGCCGTTGATTGACGTCGGCCCGGGCCGATCAGCCCGGCAAAAAGCGGTGAATTTGCATTGGCGATGGATGACCTCTCTGAGGTCATTCGTCGGCCGGTGGTTGACGACGGTATAGTATGCGGGTGGCTTCCGGACGCAACAAAGGGATAACAACAAATGAAACCATTGCACTGGGCAGTCCTGGGCTGCATTGCATTTCTTCCGCAGGCGATCGCGGATGACACCGTTGAGGTTCAGGTAACTGCGGACACGTTTCGCTGCGTGACTGAAATGACCCCGGTCCGGGAATTCTTCGTCGATAACGTGCTCGGCGATGTGGAGGGGACGCTGGAAGTCGCTACCTCCGTGGAAGGCGGGGAGTACCCGCCGGGCTCGGTCGTCCAGCTTATTCCGACCGAAGTCATGGTCAAGCACGGAAAGGGCTGGAATGCCGCGACGCGGGACTGGGAGTTTTTCGAACTGGACGTCTCGGCGGCAGGAAGTTCGATCAGAAACCGTGGCTCCGTCGACGTCGTAAACCGCTTCGGCGGCAACTGTTTCGCCTGTCACGTCGAAGCCGGGCCGGAGTGGGACCTGATTTGCGGGAAGGATCACGGATGTGATCCGATCCCGGTCACGGCCGAACAGATACTCGGGCTACAGCAGTCAGATCCCCGTTGCGGGCAGGAGCAGGAAGAGGGAAACGATGCCTGAGAACAGGCAAGTCAGGCTGGCCAGCCGACCCTCCGGCTGGGTGACTGAGGACGACTTCACGTTGACCGAAGAGGCACCGCCGGAACCGGGCGACGGGCAACTCCTCATCCGCAATATATTCATGTCGGTCGACCCCTACATGCGAGGCCGAATGAACGACACCAGGTCCTATGTGCCACCGTTTAAGCTTGGCGAGGTGCTGCAGGCAGGCGTCGTGGGGCAAGTCGTTGCGAGCAAGCACGCAGAATACGCCGAGGGCGAGTACGTCACGGGCATGCTCGGCTGGGAGAACTTCTCCCTGAGCGATGGCGCCCGGCTTCGCAAGGTGGATGCGCAGACGGCGCCGTTGTCTTACCACCTGGGCATCCTCGGCATGCCGGGCATGACGGCTTACGTTGGACTGTTTACGATTGCAAACGCACAACCGGAGGAGACCGTATTCGTCTCGGCGGCTTCCGGAGCGGTCGGCAGCGTGGTTGGTCAGCTCGCAAGGATTCATGGTTGCCGTGTCACGGGCTGCGCAGGCTCGGACGACAAGGTTTCCCTGCTCACCGAGGAACTCGGCTATGACGCCGGCTTCAACTACCGCAAGAGTGAATCGTTGCCGGCAAGTATCAAATTTGTTTGCCCAGACGGCATCGACATCGACTTCGAAAACGTCGGCGGCGACATTTTCGAAGCGGCGCTCTGGAACATGCGGGACTTCGGGCGCGTCGCGCTCTGCGGGATGATCGCCAACTATAACGACGATCAACCGCAACCGGGACCACGGGGCATGATGGCGATCATTGGCCGAAGGCTGACGGTCCGCGGATTCATCGTGACCGACCATCCGGACGCCTGCGAGGAATACGTCGCCAGGGCATCGGCGTGGCTCGCGGAGGGCAAGCTGAAATACCGGGAAACAATCTCAGAGGGCGTCGAGAGCGCGCCAGCGGCATTCATCGGTATGCTCAAAGGCAGGAACACCGGCAAGCAAATCGTTCAATTATCGAGCGCCTGACAACGAGTAATAACAGAGGATCGATTAATGAGCATAAGACTCGATGGCCAGGTGGCCATCGTCACCGGCGCGGGCCGCGGTCTCGGCCGAACTCACGCGCTGGCACTCGCGGAGCGCGGCGCAAGAATTGTCGTCAACGATCTTGCCGGCGCCCGATCGGTCGTGGAGGAAATTCGCTCGGCGGGGGGCGATGCGCTCGCAAACGGCGCCAACGTTGCCGTCTTCGAGGAAGCACAGTCTATGGTCGCGGAAACGATGGATACCTGGGGCCGGATCGAAATTCTCGTAAACAATGCCGGCATACTGCGCGACAAGACATTTCTCAAGCTGCCGATCGAGGACATCCGGCTCGTGATCGATGTACACCTGATGGGCTCGATGTACTGCAGCAAGGCCGTGTGGGAGATTATGCGAGAGCAGTCATACGGGCGCATCGTATTGACGTCATCCAGCACCGGGTTATACGGAAATTTCGGGCAGACAAACTACGGCGCCGCCAAGATGGCGATGATCGGCATAATGAACACGCTGCATCTCGAGGGGGCCAAGTACGATATCCGCGTCAATTGCCTGGCCCCGGCAGCCGGCACCGCCATGACCCAGGGCATATTTCCTGATGCGGTGTTCAAGCTACTATTACCGGAATCGGTCAGTCCCGGCGTAGTGTTCCTCTGCGGGCCCGATGCACCGAGCCGCAAGGTCCTGACGGCGGGCGGAGGCAGCTTTGCCGTGTTCAAGGGATTCGAAACGGAGGGAGTCAATCTACATCCGGACAAATTAACGCCGGAAGGCATCGCGGATTCCTGGGATGCGATCAACGACGAGTCCGGCATGCGCGAATTACAGGCCGGGTTCGAACAGGCGGAGAAGTTCGCCAGGCAGGGCGCGGAAAAACTCGGTATCGATCTGGCGCAAGAGCAGGACTGATGCGGGCATTGGTGTGTAAAAAGTACGGTCGGCCCGAGGATCTCGTGCTGGAGACGATCGACGATCCGACCCCGGGGAACGGGCAGGTGCTCGTAGGCGTGAAGGCTGCCGGCGTCAATTTCGCGGACCTGCTGATGTTTGCCGGCAAGTATCAGGTGAAGTCGAAGCCGCCTTTCGTTCCCGGCGCCGAAGGCGCCGGCGTTGTCGAAGCGATCGGTACGGGCGTCACCCGTTTCAAGGTCGGTGACCCGGTAATAGTGGTTTCGATGGGCGGAGCGTTCGCAGAGAAATGTGCCGTGCCCGAGCAAATGATCTTCCCGATATTGCCGGGCCTCGACTATCCGCAGGCTGCGGGATTTCCGATTGCGTACGGCACGAGTTATCACGCGTTGCGACAGAGTGCCGACCTGCAGGCTGGTGAGACCGTGCTGGTGCTGGGCGCCGCCGGCGGTGTCGGATTCAGTGCGGTACAGATTGCCAAGGCGATGGGGGCGAGAGTGATCGCGGCAGCGAGCAACGAAAAAAAGCTGGCTTTCGCGTCATCGGCCGGCGCGGACGAGACAGTCAATTACTCGGAAGCCCCGCTTAAGGAATCCGTCAGAGAGCTGACAAAAGGCAGGGGCGTCGACGTCGTCTACGATCCGGTGGGTGGTGAACTCGCGCAGCAGGCATTTCGGGCCACAGCCTGGCACGGGCGCCACCTCGTCATCGGATTCACGAGTGGAGCAATACCGAGTTTTCCCGCCAACATTGCCTTGTTAAAAGAGAGGAGCATGGTCGGCGTGTACTGGGGCGATTGGGCGGCAATAAATCCCGGGGGGCAGGCGCAGAACATGGGGGAGTTGAGCCAACTGATCGCCGACGGCCGGTTGCGGCCCCGGGTTACCGAACAGTATCCGCTGGACCAGTACCTTGAGGCGTTTAGTACGATCACCGGGCGCCGCGTCATGGGAAAGGTCGTCCTGACCATGGATTAATTCAGGCGTTGGCGGAAACGCTGCATGCCTCGTATCCATCGGTCATGGTCGTTTGCCTTGCGCTGAAAATAGGTGGCGACCCGTGGGTGCGGCAGGATCATGAACCGACCCTGACGCACGCCCTCGATGACGTCTTCCGCGACTTCTTCCGGGGTCAGAATACCGTCCAGGTCGTTGCCGCCGATGCCGGCGGGCTCACCGCCTGCATCCTCGTCGAAGCCGATCATCCGTGTGGCGACTGCCTGGGGACAGACCACGCTTACACGGATGCCGCGGTCGCCGTAGGATATCGCAAGGGACTCGGCGAACCCCAACGCGGCATGTTTGCTGGTCGTGTAGGCGATATCCCCAATCTGGGATAAAAGGCCGGCTGCCGAGACGACGTTGACGAGGCAACCGCCACCACGCTCAAGCATGCCGGGTATGACGTGGCGGGCCGCATAAACGTGCGCCATAAGATTGATTGCGAGACAGGCTTCCCAGTTCTTCATGGGCGCCAATGCGGCCCCGTCGGCGCCGTCACCGAAACCGACGCCGGCGTTGGAGATGAAGATGTCGATCGAACCGAACGCCGATCGGGCAGCGCCGACGATTTTCGCTATGCCTGCGTCTGTCGAGACATCAGACGTCAATGCAACGCCGCCAATCTCGTCGGCGACTGCCTTCGCGGTGGTTGCGTTGATGTCGACGACCACGATGCGAGCGCCCTCGCCTGCGAATGCCCGGCAGATTGCCCTGCCTATGCCGGCGCCGCCCCCGGTGACGACGGCCGTTTTGTCACTTAATTCGAATTGCGTTTCCATCACAGTCCCGTAAACAGATATCCCGTGTTGCACAGATTACTACCGGGCACGACGATATGGGAGAATCGGGCGAAGTGCAGGAGTCGAATATGAAAACGGTAGTACCTGCCGAGCAACTTGCGGATTACGTCGGAAAGGATCTTGGGCACTCGGACTGGTTTACGATCGACCAGGACAGGATCAATCAGTTCGCGGATGTGACCGTCGATCACCAGTTCATTCATGTCGATCTGGACCGCGCCAGACAGGGATCCTTCGGCGACACGATCGCGCACGGTTTTCTGACGCTGTCGATGCTGACCCATCTGAGCGAATCTTGCGGCCTGCTGCCCGAAAACACCGTCATGGGTATCAACTACGGTTTCGACAAGGTGCGGTTTCTGAAACCCGTGCTGGTTGACAAGAGAATACGGGCGAGCGTGAAACCATTGTCAGTGACCGAGAGACACCCCGGTCAATGGCTTATGAAGTCGGAGATTACGGTAGAGATCGAGGGTGAGGATACGCCTGCACTTGTCGCTGAATGGCTGGCGTTGATGTTCACGCAGTGATTCGGGAGATGCGCTTTTTGCTCCATGCGATCAGGCGCAGTCCCCATGCCGCGAGACCGGCCCAGTAGTAAACGAAATCGATCAACTGGATTTCGGCATAGTAATAGAGCTCGTACCAGTACGTACTCCAGACGGTGGCCCAGAGGAAACAGATGCCGCCTTTATGCAGCATCCGCCACTGCTGCGGGCTCAGCATGGCGCGCCCCGGCCGAAACGAGGTCAGCGTCATCGCGATCAGGAATATGTAGCCGGGCACCTGTACCAGCAAGTCTGAAAACGCGTAAGCCTCTTCCAGGTAATAGGTCCAGTGGCCGGTTACCATCCACAGGATGAATGTCAGCTGCCAGGCCATGCCCACCGAGAATGAGAGGCCGATGTATCGCCGGTTCCGCAGAAGCCATCCGGTAACGGGCCCCGGTAAAAGAGCTGCGAGCGAGGAAGCGGCAAACGCCACGTACAGCCATGGCACAGAGAGTCGAACCGAGAACTGAATCATGGAGGAAATGTCCCGCGCGTCGGACAGATCGACTCTTGTCATCTCGACGAGAACAGCGAGGCAAATTGAGACGGAAATTAGCGAGAATAGCCGCCAGCCATTGATCGGATTGTTCCTGAGGGACATGCGCAAATTATACTGTTCTGCGACCCGGGCGCATGGACGCCCAGTGTCACGAGTCGGCGCCGGCACCGTTACAGGAGGTCCATCAGGAGAGGCAGCACCAGCCGCTTGATAATGCTCAAGGCGACGATGCCGATGATCACGACCACGAGGGTCAACAGGTCCCACTCGTTCAGGACCAGGCCGAGCGCGAGTGCGGCCGCAGGCGGGTGCTCCGTTTTCGTGATGACCATGAAGAACATGGCAATAGCTGTCGCAAGAGCGCCGAAAAGTACCATGACAGTGTGAGCGATTATGGGGTCCGACAGCCGGAACAAAGCGCCCACGGCCCCCATCAGGGTACCTGCGACAATTCCGACCAGATATCCGCCGATCATGTTTCGCGGGCCGGAGTGCAATGACCTCGGGACCGCAAACGCAATGAATGCACTGGCGCCGAATGCGGCGATTAAAACGGTCTGGGTAACCGCATCGAGGACGAGTAACAGGGCCAGGACGACGATGCCGGCAAGGCCGCACTGCAGGGAATAACGGCTGATGTTCTCCCTGCGTAGCCGGTTTTCCAGTCCCAGCCGTTCGATGAGCCTGCTCATTCAGGGACGATAAGCATTGCCAGGCGTTTGATCAATGCGAGATGCGCCGCAACACGCTGTTCGAGTGTTACGTCTGCGGCGGGCATCTCGAACGTGCAGCACGCGCACCGCCTCGATCGCCAATTGGTCTTCGCCCCCCCAGTTCACCCTGCGAGTAAACGTAGCCTGCATCGATCATGTCGTCTTCGTGTAGATCGACGCTGTAACGGGGCGGATACGTTGACGAGGTTCGCACTATGTAGCGCGTAAGCGCAGCTGCTTCCGGTAGGAGGCAACTAGCTGGTGAACGGACATTCGACCGTCCCGGAAAGTAGGCAGTTCGGGCGGGAGCCGTGTGTCCGGCTCGACGGCCGGGCCTACATCGGTAATCAGGGCGAACAGTACGGGGCCTGCAATCAGCAGTGCCGCCCAAAGGGTCTTCGGCATGTTTGTCATGATACCGACAATACAGGCGCGATTCTGCACAGGGAGCAGGCCGAACGTTCAACAGAACAACGCGTTATATATATAGAATGCATTGGTCTTGGCCAGGTATTGCTGGTGAATCGCGGGTACCAGTAGCATGGCCCGATGCCGAAGATTTACGTCATTCACGAAAACAAGGAGTGGACCGAGCCACTGAATGCGGAGCTTCGAAGTCTGGGCCTGCCGTTTGAAGAGTGGTATCTGGACCGTGGCCGACTGGATCTGTCCGTGCCTCCGCCGCTCGGCGTTTTTTACAATCGCATGAGCGCTTCGTCGCACACGCGAGACCATCGGTACGCCGCCGAGTACACCGCCGCCGTGCTGGCATGGCTGGAGAGCCATGGCCGGAGAGTTGTCAACTCCGGCCGAGCACTGCAACTCGAGATGAGCAAGGTCGCGCAGTATGCGGCGCTCGCTGCACACGGCATCCGGATACCGCGCACGATCGTCGCCGTCGGCCGGGAGGAAATTTTTGCGGCGGCACGTGGCTTCTATGGGCGGTTCATCACAAAACACAATCGGGGCGGCAAGGGTCTGGGCGTCAGGCTATTCCAGGATATCGATGCGCTGCGCAAGCACGTCGATGGGCCCGGGTTCGAAGCTCCCATTGACGGCCTCATGCTCTTGCAGCAGTACATAGAAGCTCCAAAGCCATACATTACACGCTGCGAATTTATTGGCGGCGAGTTTCTCTATGCCGTGCGCGCCGATACCTCCGATGGCTTCCTGCTTTGCCCGGCGGACGAGTGCAAGCCGGAAGACGCCTATTCGCCGACGGCGTCCAGATTCCGGATCGTCAACAACTTCGACCATCCGATTCTGGCGCGGTATCGCGCATTCCTGGATAGCAACGACATTCACATCGCGGGCATTGAGTTTATCCTCGACAAAGACCGTAATCTTTATACCTACGACGTCAATACCAATACCAACTACAATGCACTCGCGGAAGCCGAGGCCGGTATATCAGGCATGCGCCGGATCGCCGAGTATCTGGGCGATCAGCTCGCAGAGGTCGGCGAATATGACTGTAAGCAGAAAGCCGCCGCAAATTAATGCGATTGCACCAGGAATTTGCTGCGCCCACAGATCATAAAAGGGATAATCCAATCTCTTGGAGAGCCAGAAAAAGCGTATTCCTCGATTCACGGGTTGTAGCGAATGACCGAACCCTGGGGCCCTCACGATATCGGCGGCCAGACGGCCGGGCCGATCGATCTCGCGGAGCACGATAACGCCCACTGGGAATGGCAGGTCGACGCCATGGTGCGCCTTGCGCACGATAAGGGCCTAATCAGTGATTTCGCGGAGTTGCGTGATGGCATCGAGCAACTGTCACCGGATGACTACGATCGGCTGAGTTACTACGAGCGCTGGTCAAAATCGCTTGCCTACATCCTTCTGTCCACGGGCGCGATCACGCAGCAGGCGCTCGATGAAAAGGTGGCCGAGATCCGTGCGCGTCAGGAGGCGGAGGGACTGAGATGAGCGAGCCCCGTTTCTCGCTTGGGCAACGCGTGCGCATCGCTGACCACACGCCACCGGTGCATCACCGCGTACCGTCCTACGCCAAGGGTCAAGTCGGGATAGTCGAACGCGTCTGCGGTATGCATCCCGAGCCCGAGCGGTGCATCCGTGGCGATGGCCGGCCTTTCCAGCGGATCTATCGCATACGTATTGCGCAGACCGATATATGGGCGCCGTACGATGGGTCCGAAGGCGACAAACTCGAGATCGAGATATTCGAGCACTGGCTGGAGCCGGCGGAATGACGGACCGGCATGATCATGGGCGGGCCTTTCAGCCGGATCATCCCGAGCCGACCAGCGATGCAGCGCTGATCGGTCTGGCACTGCGTGAACTCCTGATCGAAGGCGGACATTACTCTGCCGACGAGGAACAGGCGGTAATCGCCAGGATGCAGGGCGCCTCGCCCGAGAACGGCGGCACGATCGTAGCGCGTGCCTGGAAAGACCCGGACTACAAGGCGCGGCTTCTCGAGAACGGCGCCCAGGCCATCAGGGAGCTCGGTTTTGAACTCGAACCCTATGAGTTCACGGTCATGGAGAATACGGACAAGATACATAATGTCATCGTCTGCACGCTTTGCTCCTGCTACCCGCGAGCACTTCTGGGCATGTCGCCTGCCTGGTATAAATCGCAGAACTATCGGGCGCGTGTGGTGCGCGAGCCACGGGCAGTGCTGTCGGAGTTCGGAGTGAATCTACCGGACGGAGTCGAAGTTCGCGTGCACGATTCCACCGCGGAACTTCGTTACATGGTCCTGCCGCAACGTCCGACCGGCACGGAGGACTGGCCGGAAGAGGACCTTGCCGCACTTGTGACGCGCGATTCACTGATCGGCACGCAAAGAGAGCTGAGCCCTAATTAGGCCGATACAGAAAAGCGCAGGGCACCAAGCCGTCCGCGACGGGCATATCCTCCGGGTGTGTTCGATTCATACGGAGTAATTCGGGCAACAGGTGCGTATGGGGACCTTCGGGCGTCTTGTCATCGGTGTGTTCGCCACCGATCGCCTGATATACCTCGATTCTGCCGAGCCGGGTGACCACGACCCGATGCGGCTGGGCTGCCAGCAACCGCGGCAGCACGGGTGATTCGTATCCGAATACCGAGCGCCCGCAATGCTTGCGGCAGAAGTTGGCCGTTTCCGTATCGTCAATCCGCACGCAGAAGTCGACCTGGAAACATCCGGTGCCGAGCGCGGAGACGCCAAGGTCGAAAAGCACGCCATCCCGGTCGTGCTTCCTCAATGCCAGTTCATCAACGCCGTATTCGGTCAGCACGGACGCGCAGGACATTCGGGCTCCTTCTGCCGACAAACAAAAAGCCGTGTGTTGACGGCCGTTCTTGTCAATCGCAAAAACGCGAATGTCGTCGCGCGGCTCGAGACGAATACCTCCTCGCGGGGTAACGCAGACGAGGTCGTTCGACTCGGCAGAAACCAGTGCTTCGCCCGGCGCCTGAAAAAACTCTGCGACGGCACCGTATGTCCCCATGCTCCACGAGCTTTCGGGATTCTTGAGATTATCGAGCAGCAGCTTCGCGAGCCCGGTCACGGCTTGCCGTCCAGATCCTCGATCGAAGCGAGCGACGGCGGCTGCGAGCGTCGCCTGCGTTCGGCGACCTGTTCGACCTCCGAAAATACACGCAGGAGATTTTCTCGGGCGAGTTTTCTCAGGTCCTCGTCACGCCAGCCGCGGCGAATGAGTTCGGCGAAAAGATGGGGGTATTTGGATACGTCCTCGAGACCATGCACGAGCTCGGTTTCGTCTTCCGTGCCATAGAAATCGGCGCCGATGCCGACGCGGTCGACACCGGCGACTCGTGCAATGTAATCGATGTGGTCTGCGACGTCAGTCAACGATGCTCGTGGCGGTGCCCCTCGCTCGGCTCGATATTGCCTGGTTATTTCCTGCCACTCGGCATCGGACGTGGCTTCCTTGAGTAACGGAAATAAGCCGTCCTCCCAGATGCGCCTGGGTTCCGAGACGAAGGCCGGTATGAATGCGACCATTACCACGCCACCGTTTTTCGGCATTCGTTCAAGAATACGGTCGGGCACATTCCGAACATGATTGGCCAACGCGCGGGCCGAGGAGTGCGAGAAGATGACCGGCGCCGCGGTGACTCCCAGCACGTCGCTCATCGTTGCCTCCGAGACATGCGAAATATCTACGATCATTCCGAGGCGGTTCATCTCACGCACGACCTCTACGCCGAAGGGAGTGATGCCGTCATGACGTAAATTTCCGGTTGCCGAGTCGGCCCAGTCGATCGTGTGGAAATGCGTCAGTGTCATGTAACGTACGCCGAGATCGTAGTAGGCGCGCAATGCGCCGAGCGAATTGCCCATCGAATGACCACCCTCGAGGCCGAGCAGGGATGCGATCCTCCCCTTGCGCCGCTCCCGCTGAATGTCGGCAGTACTCAAAGCCAGGCCGAGGTCGTCCGGATAGGCCGCAATCATC
>JBHIDG010000065.1:0-11711 GCA_046760025.1 Woeseia sp.
CTGATTCGGCTCAACAAGCGGGCGCGACTTAAAGTGCAGACTGACGCCGCTCTCCCTGGCTGAACGCAAAAGACAGCCGGTTGCGAGGGGGATGAAGGATTCGTGGAGCGAACCACGCGCCGGGTGACCCGAGCCGCGCGACATCCCCCGCCGGTGCAAGCCGTGATTGCTGCGTTTTGAGACTTGCGGCATTCTGCTGGAAGCTCACTCGGGCATTGGCCGCTCGTCGCGTGTTCTTCATCGGATCCATTTTGTTTTCCGGTTGCACTGTCGCGATATCGCGACAGTGATTTCGTCAGAAGTCGAGGGACAATTCATTCTGCCTGAGTTCGGGCGGAGTTTTGATTGCCGGTGATGAACCAACGGCAATCGATTTTCCTGTTCTCGACAGCGACAGGTTTTTTCCGTACTATGCCCGGCATTCGCGTTACTCCGCTTGGGCGTGGAAGGGACTCGAATACCGCACAGGCGGGCTGTCGCGTCATTCACTTGATACTGAATGGGAGGGGCACCCGGCCAGTACGATGGATATCACCGCACACGGAGACAGTCCTCACAAGATTGTCATCCTGAATCCCAAGGGCGGTTGCGGCAAGACGACGCTTGCAACCAATCTCGCCAGCTACTTCGCCAATCAAGGCTCGCCGCCGACATTGGTCGACTGCGATCCACGCGGTTACAGCATGCGCTGGCTGGACAAGCGACCCCGGCACCGACCGAAGATCTACGGTGTCGGCGCTGAAAAATTTTGTAGCCGATCCGATAAACGATTTCGGTTGCGTGCCTGGCCCGGATCGACTTACCTGATCCTCGACCTGCCGGCCGCGCTGAGCACGGATCAGTTGTTCGACCAGACCTATGACGCGAACAGCATTCTGATACCGGTCGTTCCGTCCGAGATCGATATCTATGCCGCCGCGAGCTTCATCGCCGATCTTCTGCTTTTCGCTCAGCTCGACAGGCGCAAGGGCAACCTGGCGATCATCGCCAACCGGACGCGCCAGAACACGAGAAGCTATCGTATGCTCATGCGATTCCTGAGGAGCCTGGAGATTCCTGTCGTTGCGCAATTGCGTGACAGCCAGAACTACGTCCACGCCGCCGCCAACGGCATCGGCATCTGCGAGATGCCCGTCTACAGGGCCGAAAAAGACATGCAGCAGTTCGACTCGATCGTCGCCTGGCTCGAGAAATGGCGAATGCGCAGGCTGGACGCGCTCGCATCGGCCAGGTTCAGGCATATTCCGGGCACAGAGGTTCTGACCCCCGCGGCAAGCAGAGGGCACTGATACGGGCTAAGGCATCTGCCCGTTCTGGCGCCAGTCGGGCAGCTGACGCGGGACCGCAGGGAACGCGATGCAGCGGACATCCCGAAGCCCACTGAAAGGTATTCGTGGCCGGGCAAAACAGAGCGCCCGGGACGCGGGTTTCAAGCCGGGACGTTAACGCCCGTTGGCTTTGCTATTCAGAAGCTTACCGGGGCGACCGTTCTTGAATTGCATCAGCGTGCATAAGCATGGATAGCTCATGCACGCTACATTCCCGCGAAAAAAACAGCACCGGCCGATCACACATCCTTCGTGCATTCGGGCAATGCGGGCTGGAGAGAGGGTCTCGGCTAATCGTCGTACGGTCACGCCTCGCGCTCGCTCAACGCCCGCCAGCGTGACTGGATGGCCGAGCGGATGCGGATCGAGTACGGCAACTCGCGCAACAGATGCTCGAACCGGCGCGGCCGGAAGCCGCTGTCGGCAAGATCCAGTTCGGGCAGGCTTGCGAAACGCCGGTTTTTGCGGGTCGACAGGTAGAGCACATCGAGAAGCGCTTTTTCCTGTGTCGCGATCAGGTACGGCTGGCGTGTGTCGCTCCATTCAATGCCGTCTCGCATTAGCTCGGGCTTGATTCTCAGGAACCGGAACTGACCAACCGGCGAATCCAGCATGCGCCCGCGCCCGGTCGTTGCTACCTGGATGCCTCGCGGAATCTGCGAAATGACGCCTTGCAGGTGCAGCGCAGTCAGAAATGAAACATAGCCCTGCTCCTTGCCCAGCAAATAGGGCACGCAGGCCAGCGGATGAAAGTGCGGGTGGCTCGCATTGGCCCACAGGCCTTTTGTCACCCGGGTCAGGAATTGACCTTGGGCAAGCCGGTCGAGGCGCTTCGATGCCGCCGGCATGGTCGATCCACTTGCCGCGGCGAAGTCCCGCGTGGAGAACACGATGAATTCCGGCTTGTTGAAGAGCTCAAGCATGGGTATGCAACGATTCGAATACGTTCGATTGCAGCGACTCCCACGCCGGTCGGTTGCCGAACTCGTCGCGACTGTCGGCGTCGAGAAACTCCACCACCTGGCCCTCGTAGTCCTCCCAGCTCAGTGCCATCAGGTATTCAGTTGCATCGGACACTGCAGCTCGGGCTAATGCGCCTTGCTCCGCAGCGACTGCAAGTTGTCCGCCTTGAATCAGTATGCCGAGATCGAAGACATCACGCGCCTGGGTCACTTTGCGTCCTGCCAGCGCCGCGATTTTCTTTACGACCGCCGCACTTCCCGAATAGTGCCGGCATCGGTAGGCCAGCTTGCGGTACATGCGGGCGATGTCCGCATCGAGGTATTCGGTCACGGCATCCTCGCCCGGGTCGTCGATACGGCGGGAAAACTCGACTTTGGTGGGCAGGCGTTGCCCCGACGCACGGACGAGCGCGCAGCGGAATCGCTGCGTCGTCTCCGTGTGCTTGGCCTTGTCTGGATCGTTGATTTCGATGGCGTCGATGTCGAAGACTCTCAGGCTGCGCTGGAATGCAGCATCTTCGAGGATCTTGTAGCCGTTCTTTCTTAGGGTCGCGACACTGCCCGCGAGCGCGTCCAGGTCCATGTCCTCCGAATAGCGCGGGCTCTTGAAAAAGAAGCGCAGGTTGACGCCGCCCTTTAGCACATAGATGCCGGCGTCAGATAACTTCAGTAGCCTTTCCAGGAAGCAGAAGTGAAAGGCTTCGCGGATCCGGGTATCGGAAACCATTCTTAATTATGCGTTTATATTTCCTTAATTGTCAATAAAAACGCATAATCAATAAGCTCGTGATGGTGTCTCCCATAAACCAGACCGCATTGATTTTGCTGGTTTTTTTCGATGGCCGGCGAGCTTGCAGCATGACCGGATCGCGATCTGTAATCTGGCGTCGAAAAGCATCTCGCAGCCGCTTGCGCCGGCATTCCGCCGGGAAGTCGCCGGCCAGAGTCGGTCATTGTGCACGATCGTAACATTTTCGCCGATTTTAACGCCAAATTCGGCGATTTTCGTGAATTTTCGCTGAATTTGCCAGGCAATTCGGTCGCCGCGGGGGACCTGCATCACGCCGTTCGACACCGTCCGACTGCCTCACCCAAGAAGCCCGCCAGGCCATGCCGTCCGGGCAATCGGCCACCCCGACCGCTGATCGCCGCTTCGATAAAGGCACTTTTCGACGATTCGGCCTCGTTTGCCGAGCTGGCAGCAGATCGTTCCCACCGGTTCGTATCGACCCTGGCCTTTTGATAGCTATGGTCTAGAATTCCTTTATGGTCCATGCAGGGATCGGCCCGGGGGCACGCCGCGGGCGTCGCAGCGCCGATCCCTGACGCACGGCCGGCCTACAACAATAACAAGGACCCGATCATGCCAAGAGTCACGACCCTCGTGACATGCCTCACCCTGATGCTCTCGGGCTGCGTCGCGTCTCCCGAAGTCAAGCTGGCATCCGCCGAGATGACCAACGCGATCAACGAGTACGACAAGAACGTATCGCTGTTCGAGCAGGCCTGGCTGGCCGAGATCGACCGGGTCCGCTCGGACCTGGCAGAAGCGATCGTTGCCAGGGCCGTCAAGCGGCACATCGACGAGCTCTCCGGCAGCCTCGACGAGCCGGACTGGCAGAGAAAGTTTAAGGCGCACGGCCTGGTCACGCTATCGGAGCAGATCGAGCAGGCCCGGCGAAGCGCGGCGGCCATGGTCACCATCGTTTCCCGGCGCACACCGGGGGCCAATCAGTCCGGCGACGAGCTATTGCAGATCATCGCCGGCGAGCAGGCGGGGGGCTTAAGGGCATCGGCCAGCGCGATCGCCGCTGCTGATCCCGGCGCCGCCGCCGAGCTGAGGCGCCGCGCCGGCGAGCTCGACGAGGCCGCCGGCGCAGGCGGCCTGTTCGGCGATGCGCTCTCCGACGGCCTGGCCATCGCGCTGCTGGAGTGGAACGCCGCGCGCGCAGAGATCCCGGTCAATCTGGGAAACCTCAAGAACCTGGTTGCCGTGCTGCGCGAGACCCATGCCGTGGTGGACGCCTGGATCATGACCGACGTGACCGTATCGGGCGAGGAGGTCGCACGGCTGTTCGTCCGGAGTTCCGCGTTGCTGGACGCTGACTGATGGATACGGGCGTGCGCATCATGAGACCCGGACTGCTTGTGATCTGCCTCGCCGTTGCGGCCGTTGCCGCCTGCTCGTCCAGGGACGTCCGCCAACTGTCGTCGCAGGAGATCGAGGTGATCGGCAGGATGCGCGATGCCCTGGCCGGCAATCGCGCCGAGGTCTACCGGTCCCTAGACGATCTCAGAGACAACGGCAACGTGGCGCTCGAGGAGCGTCATTCGCTGGCGGTCAACCTGTCCAAGGCAAAACTGCTGGAGTCGATGAAATCACCGTGGGTGAACCCGCATCCCGATCTCGCCGCCACCCAGAAGGAGGTCGCCCTTTATCAATTGTATGCACTCGCCGAGGCGGAGCACCAGCTGCTCGCGGCCATGGTCTCCCAACGCGCGGCCGCGGTGCGACAGGTTCGCCGCGCCTATGCGAGGCTGATCACCGACGCCGGCAGGCTGATCGAACTGCAGAAGACAATTCTTGCGCACCTGAACCAGCCGACACACGCCCGGATACTCGCCGCCAGCGCGCACGTGGCCACCGAACTCCGGGCATTCGAGTCAGCCCTGGCGGCGGCCGATGACCCGCGCCTGCGAGAGATCGCCCGCAATGTCGATGGCGCGCTGACTCGCTACCAGCGCATCAGGCAGCAACTAGAGGACGCTCTCGAGGTGGCGGCAGAGCTGCGCAAGGGAGCGAGATGACATGTCCCTGACACAATCGATAAAGGACCTTCAGTCGGTCGCAGCGAGCGCCATGACGCTGTTCGGGCAATTGAAGAAGGCGGCCGACGCTAAAAAGAAAGCCACCAAGGCGCAAAAAAACCGCCTGAGACGGCTGGCCGATCGGCTCGATACCGGCACCAGGCAGGCGGCCCGGGAAAGGCGTGCGGCAGAGATCGTGCAGCTCACCGGCATCATCGATGCGCATACCGCGGCGCTGGCGACGCCCGCGTTGTCCGCCGCGACCCGGCAGGCGATACGGGCCAAACGGACAGCCAAAGTGGCCCGGCGCGGCCGACTGCGTGCCCAGGCCGGCACGGACTTCAGCGGCATGCTCACGCAGCGGGAGATCGACGACCTGCTCGCCGCTGTCAGTGCCGCCCGGCGGGCCGTGGCGAGAAAAAAACGGGCGGCGGGATTCCTGAAAGCGGCAATCGACATCGCGCAGAACGCGCTGCAGATAGCCGGCAAGTTGATGATGTAGCCCGAGCGGCAAATGAGAAAGGACGACTGATATGGGTAACAATAACGGGGAAGAAAACGGAGCCGGCAGCGACCTCAACGTCGAGGAAAGCTGGTCAAAATGGTGGAAGCGCGTCCTGCCGCCCTTCGTCAGCGTGCACTTCGTCATCACCATTGTAGTCATGTACTTCTGGATATCCTCGATAGGCAAACCACTTGACGCGCTGGCGGCAAGCTAAAGGGCGAGGAATCCATCGAGAGGTTCTCGAAGCGGATACGCTCCGTACGTCGAAGACTTCGGCGCTGACAAGCAAATAACCGATCCGCGTGTTCCCGAACAAATTCGGGACACCCACCAATTGACTCACGATAATCTGCCTGAGCCGTACAGAAATGCGGTCACGAGTTCCTGTTCGAAATGACCTTTGACCGATCGATCAGTACTTTCCGGCGGAATCTTTATTCTTTCAAGCAGCCGACAAAACGTCAGGCCGAACATCGCTTGTCCGCATAAGGCGCCTTACACGTTAACCGCTCCATCCCGAATCTGCCCGCAAAGACCTGGCAGAGGAAAGGTCGGTCGCCGCTACCTGCGGCCGCACTTGATTTTGAGCAGCGCAAAGTCCTGGATATAGGCGGGCGCTTCTGACGCATTCCTGCCGATGATGCCGACTTCGCTGTCAGTCTCGGTGTCGGTATCGATTTCCGGGTCGAACCTCATCCACTCGCCGAACTTGATGTCGCCGCCGACGTGATAAGACGGCCGCACCGACCATCTGTAGGTCTGGCATGCATCGAGTTCCATGTCTATGGTGTGACGGGGTTCCGGAACCTGTTTCTCGGAATACACCAGCCGATGCAGGTCATAGATCTCCACATCGTAGAATATGTCTGACTCGTCGATCGTGTCAGTCCAGGCACCATAGGAATCGTCGCCTTCCAGGGTCAGTTCCCATGCAAGGGTCGGGGTCAATGATCGGCTGACGAGTTGCCGTTCGTCATTCCTGTCCCGGGCTACCGTGTCCGTTTCCTTTGCGTGCAACTGGTGCCGAAGCCGGATGCGGTCGAACACCTCGGCCGAGATTTCACGCCCGAGGTAGTGTCGCGCGAAGTTGACATAGTCCCGCCACAGCGCATTCTCGTTCTTGGTCCAGTTGCTGAGCGTGTCTCTGTCCTGATACCGGGCAACCTTTTCGTACACGTCCTCGCCGTCACTCAAGCGACGGAGCGTCGCTTTTGCAGACGTAGTTATGATGGCGTCCTTGCCCTGGACGTCGATCGCGACGCCATCGAAACTCACATACAGGACCGCGTCGGTGTCCTCTGGAATCGGTGTCGCCGGCGCAAACAATTTTGAATCGAGACTGGGTAATTGCTGAAGTCCCCGGTAAACGTCCAGTGCCAGTCCGTCGTTCGTCAACGCGCGGCGTTCGCCCTTGACGAGTTCGTCTGTCAGCTCGTCCCGAAACTCCTGAATCTCCCGCTTGGCCGCCCCTGACAAACCACCGAAAATCGCACCGGGAATCGTCAATATGGGAATCGGGAAATTGACGTTGACACCGCCGATTTCCGTCGGAATGGTGCCGATTCTCGAACCGGCATTCATGCCACCAACGAGCCCCGGCGTTTCCTTGTCATAGCTTCCGCTGATGGCCTGGTTGGCAGGACTCAGGCCCGCAGTTACGACAACCTTCTTGACGGAAGACCGCAGCGCCTCCGACATGTGCGACCCGGTCGAATTCGACTCCTGGGTGGATGAATCCGGCCCTGAACGGGTCTGGCCTGGCACATCCCGGCTGGGTACAAGTGTTGCCGCGGCAGCGAACACCAGCAACGTTACCCAGCCGATCACCGCCTGGATCAAACCGCGGTCATTCTTGTCAGCATACATGCCACGCCTCTTGCCATTATCAGAAACCAGGCCCTGCCGTCGATTGTAGCAATTTCGAAGATTTTCCATGTCCCCAAGTCAATGTCTGACAGTGTGGCTGTCGATTTGCAGGGAACAGGCAAGCAAATTCGGGACACCCACCAATTGGCCCACGACAAATTGGCTGAATCCTGTAGAAATGAAATCAGGAAATCATGGGTGTCCTCAAATCCTTCCCAGGCACTCGGCGGTGCCCGCTTCACGCTGAGGTGGTAAAAGCCCGACGAATGACATCGGCCGGGCGCAACCGCTTTTGCGCGGCACCTCCGGACTAATTTTGGGACACCCACGAATTGACCCATAAGAATCTGCTTGAATCTTGGACAAATGAAATCGCGGGCTACATGCCGGCACCGTCAATGAACTTCGCGAGTTTAATCATCAGCGCACGGCGAATCTGCAGATTTCTCGTCGACGCCGATAAAATGTCGAAGGACCGGGGGCTGAACTGCCAAGCCTTGCCGGAGTTACGGTTACTGCCCCCATATCAGCAGGGAAAGTTTGGTCCGACACATTTACGCCTGTGGCAGAATGGAACCACCGCCCGAGAGGAGGTGTCGGCAGTGCAAGCGACCGCTCGCTACTCATGACATTTGTAAAGGAGCTTAAGCGCCGCAACGTGTTCCGGGTGGGCGTGGCCTATGTCCTGGCAGCCTGGGTGCTGTTGCAGATAGTCGATTTCTTCCTCGAGGTGATCACAGCACCCGAGTGGATCCTGCAGGTCTTCGTTCTGGCCGCCGCGATAGGGCTGCCAACGGTGCTCGTCTTCGCCTGGGTGTTCGAGCTGACGCCCGAGGGATTGAAGCGCGAGTCAGAGGTAGATCGCAGCCGCTCCATAACGCCGCAAACGGGCCGCAGGCTCGACCGTGTGATCATTGTATTGCTGGCCTTGACGGTCGCTGCCCTGTTGACGGATCGCTTCCTTAACCCGGAGCGGCGTAGCAATAAGCCCGCTTTGGAACAGACCGCTGGCGAGATCGTAACGGAATCCGCCCCGGCGACCGGCCGGACCGTTACTCAACAGTCGGTTGCGGTGCTGCCCTTTCTGGCGCTCTCCAGCGGCTCGGACGACGAGTATTTTGCCGACGGGCTGACCGAGGAGATCCTGAACGCGCTCTCGCAGCTGCCGGAACTGCTGGTCACTGCGAGGACCTCGGCGTTTCATTTCAAGGGCCAGGATCTGCCGGTGCAGGAGATAGCGGCGCAACTAGGGGTGCGACACATCGTCGAGGGTTCTGTACGCCGCGCCGGTGAGCGGCTGCGTGTGACAGCGCAGCTGGTCCGCGCCTCGGATGGATTCCACTTATGGTCGGAGAACTACGACAGCATAGCGGCGGACACGATCACGGTGCAGGAGGATATCGCCGAAAAGATCGCGCTCGCCATGGACGTGGTGATGGACGAGCAAAAGCGCGACAGCATGCGCCGGGCCGGCCTGCGGGACGTCGAAGCGTTCATCGCGCTGCAGAAGGCCAAACAGATATACGGCGATGCGCATAGCGGCGGCGACATCATTGCTACTCTCCGCCAGGCAAACCAATACCTGGAGATAGTGCAGTCTCGTGTGCCCGACTACGCACCCGCCTACCTGTTGCACTCCGACCTGTACGCCCACATCCTGATGAACGAGGCTACAGGCCTGCCGCTAAGCGACACCACAGAGCAGGAGATTGCCGAGGCGATGACGCTCGCAGTGGCCGACTACCAGGCTGTCGTCGCACATGTGCGCACTCCTGAGGAGCGGAACAACGCCGAGTTCGATCTCGCTTTTCTCGCGACCGACTGGCGGGGCATGCCGGCACGAATCGATCGCTACGCCGAGGAACGGGGCTGCAGCCAGGCCCTTTGGCTCGACAACATCGCAATCCCGTTCGGCTTTGCCGCGCAAATCCTGGCGCGGCAAAGTGAGTTACGTGCCTGTGATCCGTTGCGAACGACCAATTGGTACAGCGAAGCGCGTGCATTGCTTTGGTCCGGTAACCCGAACAGCGCTCTGGCCACCGCACGCCAGGGGCTCGAAGCCGCCCCTGGAGAATGGCTGCAATTGCAGCTGATCTACGACCTGATCGCATTAAGGCGATTTGAGGAAGCCGACCGCGAGATCTCCATAGGGCTAAAGGACAGCGCGAACGTGCTCGCTACGCGCGCTATGCTGGCCTCGGCACAGGCCGACCGTGAAAAGGCCGAGACCATTCATCAAGAATACGGTCTGGATCCCGCCATAGGCCTGTTCTGGGACTTGTCCTACTATGCCTGGATCGGTGATCAGGAAAACGCCAACCGAATAGCCGCGAAAGTAGATGCACATTCTTTTGGAGTTGTCGCCTTGGCGACCACGATTCTCTGGTGCAACTGCGGCGCACCGTGGGATCTCTCGGCCACACCCAATTTTGCGGGCTTGATCGCGGACTCGGGTTTCACATGGCCACCGCACTCGCCGATCCGGTTTCCCTTGAAGAGCTGGTAGGGTTCAACAGCGCGAGTATCGCGGGCAGAAACTCGCAAACGAATTTCGGGACACCCATAATCTAATTGGCACATTTCTGCCAAGGCCACACAGAAACGGCCCTGTCAATTCGTGGGTGTCCCCAATTCCCGATCAGAAACCAGAACCTGCCGTCGATTGTAGCAATTTCGGAGATTTTCCATGTCCCCAAGACAATGTCTGACAGTGTGACTGTCGATTTGCAGGGAACAAGCAAGCAAATTCGGGACACCCACCAATTGGCCCACGAGAAACCGGCTGATTCCTGTAGAAATGAAATCAGGAAATGATGAGTGTCCTCAAATCCCGGCGTTAACGAAACGACTGATCAGGCAGTTCTTCTTCTCTTTACGGATGAATGCCGGTCGCGCGCAGTGAGAACTCGACGTCGGTGCCGTTTTGCGTGACAGTGGTGATGACCAGCAGGATGCCGGTGTTGCTGTTGGCGTCGTAGCTGCAGAGACCCGGCCCCAGGCCGTCGCCGTCCGCAGTGATCACGGCGCGCGGGACCGCCGTGCCGTTGGCGTCGCGCCTGAGTGTCGCGTTCGCAAAGTCGGCGAACTCGAACACCGTGCACCCCTGGTGCGACGGATCGGCGCCCAGGATGATCGGCGTCACAATGAGAATGATGCCGCCGTCGCGGGCCACCGAGATGTCCGCCTGTTGGATGACATCGACGCCGAGGTCAGCCGCGTCCCCCGGCGTGAGTATGTCGCCGACATAGGCGTAGCCGTTGGCCGTCTGTCTCAAGAGCACCAGCCGCTCGAGGTCCGGCCGCCGGCCGCCGGCGTCGGCGACCAGGCAGGAACTGGCAAGATAAGTATCGTTCGCGAAGGTGAACAGGCCCGGCTCGGTCTGCGCGACACAGTCCGCCAGCTGTGGAATATTGCTCAGATCGATCGGCGCGCCCCAGGAAGGTGAAGTCGCCGGCCCGGTCACCCAGACTTCGCTGACGTCGCCGAGTCCCGCCGGCGTGTTGGCGATCGTTCGCCAGTAGAGAAACTCCTGGCGTTCGTCCACGCCCGCCACGGTGCCGAAGGGATTGAAATACTTGAACCAGAGCAGCTGCCAGTTGCCGGTCGGCTGCCGCACCAGGGTCGGCACTTCGTGAGTGCTCCAGCCCATGACGCCGGTATCGGGATGCGCCTCCATTTGCATCTGGTTGACGAAGCGAACGAAGGTAAAAGTACTGCCACCATCGTCACTGCGCGCGAGATGCGTCCTGACGCCGAGATCGAACACCGGCGGCGGGCCAGGGCTGCTGATCTGCACATTGAGCCAGCTGTACGCCATCCACAGCGTACCGGTGCTTGCATCGTATTCGAGGCTGGGGTCACCGTAGCCACGAAAGGCGTCCGGCACCGTGTTGACCGAGGCGAACGGATCGCCGGCAATGATGACTTCGGGACAGGTGGCGTCTTTGCTGCAGTGGAACTGTATCGGCCCCGGCGGCGGGTTCACGACCGGCGGCCGGCCGACGTTACCCGATCCGCCGCCACACGCGGTAAGGCCCGCCACGGCGGCGGACAGCATGAGCGCGATGACGGTTCGCGACGGCATGTCCTATCGTAAGCGCAGGCGCCAGCGCGGCGCCCGTGCACAGGTCGCAATTATCCTGCAGCCTCCCGAGGTTCCGGCACGGCGTCGTCAGCCGGGCCACCCACAATTCGGCAAATTCGGGACACCCATCAATTAACACACAAGAATTTGCCTGAAAT